>JAWWPL010000126.1:0-4289 GCA_033850605.1 Blastocatellia bacterium
GGTGGTAATGGGACGTTGAATCTCGCGTGGCTTACTCGCGGCAGTACAACTTTAGGACAGTGCCGAATCAAGAGCTGCATTAGCCCGTGATTTCAAGAAAATCTCTGCTAGCTCTGGATCGCTCGGACGCACCAGTGCTCGACCTCCGGCTTCAAATACCGGAACTAATCGCTGACGGGTTAATCCGTACATGGAACGCAGCGCTCCAAAATTGCCCCCGACGTCGAGTTCGATATAGCTGACATTATGCTCTTCCAACCAGGCTCGGGCATGCGCACACAAGGGACAATCCGGCACAACATACAGTCTTACTGGTTCCGTTTCAGCAATCACAGTCACTTAGCCGGCATGTAAATTAGGAGATTGTAATAACGGTGGATCGAGAGTACCAGTCGTTGGCAAATCATCACTAACACAGGGTGAACTAAAAGTTAGTACATCTTGGTCAACTCAATACCGGTGTAATAGGTCTTTAGGATTTGATCGACCGTTAGGCCCTGTTTAGCTAAACCGTAGGCGCCGAACTGGCACATGCCCACGCCGTGCCCCCAGCCGCGTCCGGTAAAGATGAATCCGGTGACGCGATCATTTTCGTTGTAGACACGATCGATGACAAAGAGCTGCTCCTTCAAACCAAGCGCCGACCGGATGCGTCCCCCGCGAATATGTCCCACGCCCTGACTGCCGACAACTTCCAGGTCGATCACTCGGCGCGACGATCCACGCGAGGCGACTCGCAGATCGGTTATGGCTCCGACGCCTCGGACTGATCGTCCTAAACGCGCCTGCACCGCTGACAAAGATAGTTCCGCGGTCCAGTTTGTGAGCGAGGAAAAGCGATCGGCTGAGGCCCCGTTGGCCGCGGGCCGAACTTCGAGGTAATCGACTTCGCCTTTTGAATTTACATGAAAGAGCACAGGTTCGCCGCCGACCAGCGCCAACGACTTCATTTGAAAGAGACTGTCGCCAAACTCGCGAAAGAGAAAAGCCTCCCGGTTGACGACGATCGGCATGTCCTTCCCCTTGTTCGACCGCAACATCATTATACCGCCCGATGCCGGACGCGACGTCCCTTTCTGGAGCGCGAGCAAGTTTCGTGATTCAAGCAGCCTCGCGATTGCATGTAGCGCCCGAGCGCGGGACATGGTCTCGTTTGGACGAAGGGTAGCGTCCGCAAATAAAGAGAGCGCACCATCGCGCAATAGCATCGCCACATCCGCGCGATTGGCGGCGGGCACCTGATCGCCGTCGTGAAAGCCGAGCAGATAGTCCGCGTCCGCGCCGTTCAGGAGCGTATCGGCGCGGCCTTCGCCATACGTCGCGGCTATCAAAGCCGTACTAAAGGCCGGGGGTTTAACCGCGTCATCCGGAGCCTTGAATGTTATGTTGCGGGCGAGACGGGCCACGACATTTAGCCAATCTCGCCCCTCTGAACCCGAAAGGCGCGACGATAACCACGAGCTGGAAACCTTATCCGCAGGCACGGCGAAACCGTTGATAGCCAGGAGCGCTGCGTCACGAGCAAAGATCAGGTCCCGTTCATCCTTAATTTCAAACAGGTCGCGCGAACTCTTGACCATGAACGGCGCGAACGCAGCTTTTCCCTCAGCGGCACATTCTCGGCCACGCAAGTAAGGAACGGCTTGATTGAAGATATTCTCAGCGTCTTCAGTGCGGCCGCCGCAGGTCGAAGTGTAGAGCGCATTGATCGGTTCGCCGTTATAGGTCGCAATCATTCCGCGAGTTTCCTCGACGGCTCTGGAGGTCAGGACGGTTTCACTGGAAAGTCCGCGATAGACCTGCGACCGGGTAGTTGGCAATAAATCATAACCTTCGGAAGAAAACTGGCCGCGGTTCCTCATGGCATAGGTGCGGGCGGCAATCGCCTGCGCCTTCAGGGCCTCGATCGCCGGATACGAAAGTTCGTTGGGAACGACGCCGCGGATATAGTCTTCGAGGCCGATGACATTGACGACTGTGAGGGCGCCGCGCGTATTAGCAAACACTTCGATCTTGCCGCGGAAGGGTTTGTCGTTAAAACGGACCGGGGAGTTTGCTTCGTCGCTGGACGCAAAGGTAAGCGGAGCGCTGGTGTGAAAGAGGGGGGCGGCGCCCCGAGCGAAAGCAATCAGTTCTCGACCCGGAGCGATCGCGCGCGAAGTGAGCCGGACTTTGTTGGCAGCCGCGGTTCTGGCGTTGGTTGTCGACGAAGCTTCTCTGGCGTCGTTCACGACTGGGGCTGGACCACTGGGACCGGTCGCCTGACCTGACAGTAACACCTCGAAACCTGCGTCTTCCAGTTTGGCTGTCAGATCATCCGCTTCCTCCGTCGATTGGGTGCGGATGATGACTTTCCATTTGTCCGCGGATTCTGCGACGGGCCGGGCCGCGACACCGGCCAACTGGCGAACCTGTTCGATGATCCGGTCTGCCTCTTCACGCGACAGCGTCCGTGCAACTTCAAGATCGAAAGCGCGGTCGTTCGCCGGTCGCGATGGTGACAACATTCGCGACTCAATTCTTAGCCGCGTCGCATCCAGAGGCAGGGCTTCGGAAGCGATCTCAGAAGCGTTAAGCAAGCGGGCCGTAGTTGACACGGTCGCTACCCGCGAGTCGGTCGACAGCGCGATTCGCATCACCGGTTCATTAGGAAGTTGAACGGGTTCTTTCGATTCGCTCGTCTTCTTTACGACCGAAGGCTGATCTGAAGGCCACGTTTTCTGCGGGCTGGTTTCGTCAGTTGTGCGGCGCTGGCGGTCCTGCGCGACCATCGATGACGAAAAGGTCACTGGCGAAAGCAACGTGCTCGCGATTAGCAACCGTATCGCCAGGATGCGAATAAGTTTTTGCATTTGAATCGGACGTCTCCGCAAATTAAAGGGAGCACGCCGGGCGGGCCGGTGTCATCTTACTACAAAAAGATTTATTTGAGCGCAAAACTGCAAATTCGGACTCACTATGGAATCGCCTATTTCATAGAGTTCGTCTTATCGAGTGCCGAGCGCAAGCCGCGGGCTAATTTTAAGGCATCATCATTGGCCCAGAAGTGCATGAAGAACAAGCGGGGCGATTCTGTCAGCATGTGACTGTGAAGTGCGGTCACTGCAATACCGTTCTCTCGTAAGGCATGAATTACGGGATTGACTTCGGCCGCCAACAAGACAAAGTCACCCGTGATCGCCGCGCGAGCTCCTCCGGTCGATTGGAAATTAATTGCCGTAGCGACTCCCATCGAGGGTGGCACCTCCATCCCGTCATCGGTAATCTTCTCTGTTCGAGCAATGCTGAACTGGTAGACACCATTATTGTCTTTGCCCGGTCGGCCGAGAATCTGTTCGACCTGATGAAAATCCACCTCTGACGGCGGGCCTTTTTTAAGGGCTGGGCCTGGCTGCTGTGCGCCAAGAGGAGTTTTCGTATTAGAAAGTGCGCGACGGATCGCCGCAGCAAGTTGTGCTGCATCGCCGTGTCCGTGAATATGCATATACAGCACGCGTGGAGACTCACCGAAGAGGTGGTTATGCAGAGCTGATTGTTCTATGCCGCTCTGCTGCAACGACCACATCACCGGGCCCACTTCGTCCTCGGTCAAGACCAGATCACCCATGACCACGGCATCCTTTCCCATTTTCTTGAAAGCTATCCATGACCCCAGTGCAAGCACCGGATTGATGTCAACCCCGTGTACCGTAACCGCCAGGTCAGTACGCGGCAGTCCGATCTTAAAAACAGCTCCCGGCTGTAACGAGCCGGTCTTCCCGATCGCTTGTTCGACCGTCTTCCATTCATCCGGCGTTGTTTGCGCATTCTGCCCCAGGCTTATCCTCGTTTCGCCGACGGCCAACGCAACCAGACAGAGTGCAAGGGCAATCAGAGATTTCAACATTGGATCCTTCATGATTTATTCCTTCCTGATGAAATTACCAGTGCAAGCTTAATCCAGATAGTTATTCAGCCCGGTGGTCTTTCGCGCACCGTGGCGATAAAAACGAATGTGCCGGCGACGCCAAAGACTCCCGCAATCGCAAACGGCGTTTGCGGCGCAACCTTCCAAAGCAAGCCGCCGATTGCCGCCGCCGGCGTGATCGCCAAACTGCGCAGCAGATAATAGAGGCCAACGCTGCGCGCCCGCAGTTGTGGCTCGGCAAAGTCCACAATCATTGCCTTGCGGGCGGGCTCGCCTATTTCTCTCAGGCCTCCAATGATGAACGCTATTACCAGGCCGCCAAAGCCTTGCGCCGAGATAATCGCCAGAGGATACAACGCGAAGGCACAGAAGGTAGCAATGA
>JAWWPL010000271.1:0-16383 GCA_033850605.1 Blastocatellia bacterium
AAGCCGTCATCAACGCGCAAGCCGCGGCCTGGAATCGTGGTGATCTGGAAGGCTATATGGACGGTTACGATCGTTCGCCCAACACTGAGTTTGTCGGCGGCGATACGATCACTCGTGGCTGGCAGACGGTTCTCGACCGCTATCGGAAGAACTACAGCTCGCGCGAAAAGATGGGCGCGCTCACCTTTTCAGATCTGCAGATTACTATTCTGAGTAAGGACGCGGCATTGGTTCTGGGACGTTGGCATCTGAAACGAGCGAACGATGATCCGCACGGAACCTTTAGTTTGCTTTTCCGAAAAACGAAAGCTGGTTGGCGAATCGTCCACGACCACAGCTCCTCGGCGTGACGAATATCTTGGAATGGCTCAGGGTTAGGAAGGGCGCTTGCTCCCGCTTTCATATCCCAGGCTAAGGCTGTGCGGGGGCAAGCCCCTTCCCGACCTTGAGATCTTCAGGGATTACCTTGGATCCCGTCTTGATGGCTGAACCAATTGATGGCTGAACCAGACAAAGCAACTACTACTAACGAACTCGCTGCTATCGAGCACGAAGTCGAAGCGCGCAGCGCCGTCTTCAAGAAGGAACTCGGTCTATTCGATCTCGTCCTCGCGCAAGTCGTTTTTGTTGTCGGCACGATCTGGGTAGGCTGGGCGGCCAAGCTGGGCAACCATCAGATGGTTTTTTGGCTGCTGGCGATCGTCACTTTCTATCTGCCGCTGGCTGCGGTGGTCATCTTTCTCAATAATCGAATGCCGCTCGAAGGCGGCCTGTACCAATGGGCCAAGCTCGCCTTCAATGATTTCGTCGCGTTCATGGTGGCCTGGAACCTCTGGGTGTTTGGCGTTCTGGTGATGTCTGGGATTGGCCTGATCATCAAGAAGAATATCGCTTATGCGATCGGGCCGCGCGCCGACTGGATGCACGAGAACAAAAAGATGACCACGCTCGTTTGCGTGATCTTGATGGTCAGTATCATCGCTGCATCCAGGCGGGGCCTGGCCCTGGGCAAGTGGGTGCAAAATGTTGGCGGTATATTTCTTTTGGTGACCTTCGCCGCGCTGATTCTGCTGCCTTTTATTACCGCCGGCCGGGGTACGCTTCAGAACTATCATCCGTTCTCAACCAGCTTACCGCCGTTCAGTTCCTACAATATTAACGTCTTCAGCAAACTTGCCGTCGGTGCGCTCTCAGGCTTTGAATACATCGCCATTCTGGCCGGCGAATGTCGTGCGCCGGCGCGAAATATCAGCCGCTCAGTTTTGATCTCGGCCCCGATCATCGCGCTCATGTTCATCCTCGGTACGGCCTCTGTGCTGGCCTTTGTGACGCCGGATCAAGTCGACCTCATCGGGCCGATCCCGCAAGTGCTCAGTCGCGGATTCAGTTCCTTTGGCTGGGTATCGACGCTCGTTTCGTTGACGATTTTTGGAGTGGCCGCCAGACAAATCGCTTTGATGAGTATTTATTTTGCGGGCAACACGCGTCTGCCGATGGTTGCCGGATGGGACGATCTGCTGCCGGCCTGGTTCACTCGGCTGCATAAGCGCTATCAGACTCCGGTAAACTCAATTCTTTTTGTCGGCATGGTTACGCTGGCATTCAGTCTGGTGAGTTTGATCGGTGTGAAAGAGCAGGAGGCCTTTCAGATTCAGGACAACGCCGCCACCGTCTTCTATGCGTTGATGTACATGGTGCTTTTCGCAATTCCAATCGTTGCGATCAAGCGTTTTGGAATCAAGGCGCCGCTCTGGCTCAAGCTCGCATCGGCGTCGGGCTTCATTGTGTCGGTGCTCGCGGGATTCTATGCGATGATTCCGATTACTAAGGTCGACAGCCCGGGGATGTTCGCCGCTAAGATCCTGGTCGTGGTGGTAATCGCGAACGGCATTGGAGTAATGCTGTTCGTTCTGGGCCGAAAACGCGCGGAGAAGTCAGCGGCCACCGCTTCTACGACTTAGTCTGTTTCCTCAAATGACCTGATGGTTTCTTCCAGCGGCTTTATGTGATTTCGAGGATCGAGGTCCTTGCCAGCATAAATGCGATCCACGAAATCACACGAAAGATCGAAAACCAAACTGTTTTCTCCCAACTCCTGGTAGCTTAATGCAAAAGAAATCTGGTTTTCATACGATCCTTGTGATAAGAGTCTGTGCTTCAAATGAGTCACTTTCAGACACCCCTAAAGAAGGAGACAAATATGGGCAAGATAAATTTCGGACGGGTCCTGCTCGGCGGCCTGGTTGCAGGCGTGATACTCAGCATTGGCGAGTATCTCTTGAACGACGTGGTGCTGGCTAAGCAGATGGCGGTTGTCTTACGCAAGTTAGGCGTACCGGAACCAGGAACGCACTTCGTAATCATAGCTGTCGCGATGACGTTGGTGCTTGGGATCGTTTTAGTTTGGCTCTATGCGCTAATCCGGTCTCGGCTTGGTCCCGGGCCGAAGACCGCGGTCGTTGCTGCCCTCATCATGTGGTTTGGCGTCTACCTTTACACGGGTGCCATAAACGGCACGCTGCTTCAGATCCCCATGAACTTGATCCTGATTGGGTTCGTCTGGGGGCTGATCGAATATATTCTCGCTGCTTTAGCTGGAGCTGCGCTTTACAGCGAGGGCTAGCGTACGCCCCAGAATTTCGTGCCGGAAACTCTCGCAATCCTTAATTGTTCGCAAGTCGTGACCCTGGCGGGAGCGAAACGTGCGCGCACCGGCGGAGATCTCCGTCAACTCTCAATTATTGAAGACGGCGCGATGTTCGTCCGCGGCGATCGAATCGAAGCCGTGGGCCGGCGTCGAGAGATCGAGAGTCTAATCACCGGCGATTGCGAAATCGTCGATGCTCGACAGCGGGTGGTTATGCCCGGCTTTGTCGATGCGCACACCCACCCCGTCTTTGCCGGAATCCGTGCCAATGAATTCGAACAGCGCTCGAGTGGCGCCACGTATCGCGAAATTGCTGCGCGCGGTGGCGGCATCAGGTCGACCGTGCGTGCCACCCGCAATGCGTCTTTGAACGATCTGGTCAAAGCCGGGCAACGTTATGCGCAATGGTTTCTGCGCTGTGGGACTACGACGATCGAAGCAAAATCAGGATACGGTCTGACGATCGAAGATGAACTCAAGATCCTGCGCGCCATCAAACAACTGAACGAAGAAACGCCGCTGCGTTACGTGCCCACTTTTCTGGGCGCGCACGACATTCCTTCCGAGTACAAATCCCGGCGGGCGACTTATGTCAGCCTGGTGATCAATGAAATGCTTCCGCGCGTCGTCGACGAAAAGCTGGCTGAGTACTGCGATGTCTTTTGCGAAACGGATGTGTTTACCACTGATGAGTCCTGGGAGATCCTTTCCGCCGCTCGCTGCCACGGCCTCGGTTTGCGCGTGCACGCGGATCAGCTAACGCTTTCCGGCGGCGCTAAACTGGCGGCGGAACTAAATGCCGCGACGGCGGATCACCTGGAACACACTGATGCGACGGGAATCACGGCCCTGAAAACAGGAAAAGTTCAGCCGGTTCTTTTGCCCGGCTCAGTCTATGCACTCGGCTCGCATCAGTATCCGCCCGCGCGTGAAATGATCGATGCCGGGCTAGCCGTAGTGCTAGCCACCGACTTCAATCCCGGATCTTCACCGACGCCTTCGATGCCCATGATACTTTCGCTGGCTTGTACCCAAATGAAGATGACGCCCGCCGAGGCGATCACCGCGGCGACGATAAATGCTGCCTACTCTCTGGGACGCGGCGATGAGATTGGTTCGCTGGAGCGAGGCAAGCGCGCCGATTTTGTGATCCATGATTGCGAGGATTATCGCGAGCTGGCCTACTTCTTCGGTGTCGAACACGCGTCGCTGGTCTACACATCCGGCCAGCTCGCATTTTCGCGAAGCGTGTCAGAAGCCCGGCCGTAAGGGAGCTCATGCAATCGTGAAGTCCCGGACACTGATCAACTTCATCGCATTGCCAGGTGATTGTTAGCGTCGGTATAATCGCGCAAAAAATACGATTGTTTCGGGTAAAATATATTCTGAGGGGGTCCCAACTATGTCTATTCTGAAACAGATAGTCTGCGCCTCCGCGCTGGTCGGCGCGCTGCTGTCGACCGCAATCGCGCAAGAGAGTGCCAGTGCGGCGATTCAGAGCTCCTCTTTGATTATCACAGCCGCTGCCGCGGGCGAGCGAGTGCGCATTTCGGCGCCGACTTCAATCGTGCGGTTGCACGTGGAAGTCTATGCCGCAAGTGGAGAAAAAGCCTTCGATCAGGAGATCAGAGGTGGCAATGTCTTTGACTGGAACTTGCAGGACGGTCACGGTCAGCGTTTGGCTCCCGGCACATACGTCTGTGTAGTAACGGCCAAGAGCGTCTCCGGCAGGCTCACCCAGAAGATCGGCACTGTGAGTGTGGCAGTGAAATCGGCGAGCGTGCAGCCGGCAGATTCGCAAAAGCTCTCTGCAGCCCAGTCTCAAACCATTGGGCCAGTGGAAGAGAACTCATCCTGGACCATTGCTGGAGACGAGCCACAGACGACGACCGTGATCGCTCATGACGGCACCGACGGACAGCTGATCAGAGGCCGCGGCGCTTTAAGTTTTCGCATCGGCAATTTCTTTACCGGTAACGACACGGAGCAGATGCGTCTGACCGATGCAGGCGATCTGGGTATTGGCACCAGCGACCCTCGAGCCAGGCTGGACGTAGCTGGGACGATTCGAGCCGAGCGCTACCTGGTCGTTAGACCAAAGTTGTCCGGAGCAGAGAAGACGGCGACAAGCACTCTGTTGGCAGACGCTATGGATCCCGGGCAGTCCCTGATCTCCGGATCCGGCACACAAGACCGGATTGCGAAGTGGATAGATAACTCAGGCACGCTGGGGGATTCCGGCATCACCGAAACAGCAGGCTTAGTGGGCATCGGAACAACCACGCCAGACTCGAAGCTGGTGGTGTCGTCAAACAGCGCCACTTTGCCGCCCGCTACCAGTATCGCGCGTTTTGCCGCTGCCGACGGGGTGCAGACTGCGGTATTCGCGGACGCTTTCGGAACAAATCCGCTTTTCAATGTGCGGCGGGCAAATGGCACGGCAGCGAGCCCATCGGCGGTCCAGGCCAATCAGCTGCTCGGAGTTATTGGAGCTTCGGGTTTTGGAGCTTCCGCGTATTCTGGAACACGTGCCCGGGTTGGATTCTTCGCTTCCGAGAACTGGACCAATACTGCCAATGGAACCTTCGTCACTTTTAATACCACGGCCAATGGCGCCGCAACCGCTGGAGGAGCAGAACGTTTGCGGATCGACAATATCGGCAACGTCGGCATTGGCACGACCAACCCTACGACGAGGCTTGATGTGGTGGGCAACATCAATACTTCGACACAGTACAACATTGGTGGCAATCGTGTATTAGGCTTGATTGGCACGGGCACGACTTTCGCGGGTGTGGGTGCAGGTCCAGCGATCGTTGTTGGCATTAACAATTCCTTTTTCGGCGGATCGGCGGGCAATACCAGCATTGGCAATGATAATTCCTTCTTCGGCGAGGAGACTTCGCCCTTCAACAACTCGGGTAGCCGCAACTCTTTCTTTGGACACCACGCCGGATTTTTCACTACGAGTGGTTCCGATAACACTTTCATCGGCGATTTGGCCGATCTTGAGAGCTCCGCTTTCTCTGGGAACAAAAACGTACTAATCGGAGCTGGGGCGCGAATCTCCTCTGGCATTGTTAATGTTGACAACGCCGGCGCAATTGGCGCTAACGCGCAGGTTACCCGAAGTAATTCCCTGGTGCTCGGCTCGATCAACAACGTCAACGCTGCGACGGCAGACACAAGCGTTGGCATCGGCTTGACCGCGCCAAATACGCGGCTCGACGTGGTCAGCTCTGCGGCGCAAATCCGATTCGGCAATTCCAATTCAGACAGCGGCGGCTACCTGGTCAGTACTCTATCTTCGCAGGCAATCATTTCGGGAGGAGCCAGATGGAGCGGTTCAGCCTGGATTGCCAAGAGCACCTCAGCTTCGATAATCGACGCCAGGAGCGGAGGAATCAACTTTTTCGGTGACAGTGGACTAACCTCAGGCTCAAGCTTCACGCCTACCAAGAGGATGGTGATTCAAAGCGACGGCGATGTCGGCATTACTACGCTGGGAAGTGGTCTCATCCTTAAGGCCACCGACAACGCGTCAGTGTGTTACCGCGTCACGGTGAATGCGGCCGGCGCGCTGAGCACGGCTTCCGTGACTTGCCCTTGATGCCGAGGCTCTCCAGGAGAAGCAATTGCCGACGGAAAACACCGGATGCCCGACCCTGTTCCATGAAGGACTCATTTATGCTGGTAATTGCATTCACTTTTAGCCTGCTCTTCGCTGGTCTGCCGGGACCAGCCGACGGCGCATACGGCCACGTGGACTTCGCCAACTCCGGCGCTCCCGCGGCCCAAGCCGACTTCCTCACGGGGATGGCGTTGCTGCACGACTTCGAATATCCGGCTGCTGCCGAAGCGTTTCGCCGTGCGGAGGCCGTGGATCCAGGCTTTGCGATGGCCTATTGGGGCGAAGCGATGACCTTCAATCATCCCATCTGGATGCAGCAGGATTTGAAGGCCGCCCGCGACGCGCTCAACAAACTGGCAGCGACTCCACCGGCGCGCCGCGCGAAAGCCAAGACCGAACGCGAGAAAGCATACTTCGACGCGTTGGAGATTCTCTACGGAGACGGAAGCAAGGAAGCGCGCGACTTCCGTTACGAAGATGCGATGGCGAAGCTGTACGCGCGTTATCCGGACGACGTCGACGCGGCTGCCTTCTACGGGCTGGCGATCCTCGGAACCGCGCACGGCGGACGCGACATCCCGACCTACATGCGAGCCGCGGGTGTGCTGGAAGAGGCGTGGATGAATCATCGTGATCATCCGGGAGTCGTCCACTACCTGATTCATAGCTACGATGATCCAGCGCACGCGCCGCTCGGCCTGCGCGCCGCGCGGATCTACGCGAAGATCGCGCCTGACGCGGGACATGCCCAGCATATGACTTCGCATATTTTTCTCGCGCTCGGGATGTGGCGGGAAGTTGTACAAGCGAACATTGCGGCAATGGCGGACGTCGATCGAGCTCGCAAGGCGACGGGGAAAGGTCCGGTGGCCTGCGGTCACTACCCGAGCTGGCTCGGATACGGTTATCTGCAACTCGGGCAGATGGACAAGGCCCGGAGTGCGGTCGCAGCGTGCCGGGCCACCGTCGAATCACAGGCGGCGATGGATCACCCGGGCATGTCGATGGATCCCGATGCGAGTTTGACGGGCGCCTTCGCCAATATGCGACTCCGCTATCTGCTCGATAGCGGCGACTGGACGGGTGAGATTGCGGGCTGGACCCTGCCGAAGAGCGCGGGAGCGGGTGCGCGGCTTGACTTCGCGTTCGCGCAGGTCCTGGGTGAAATCATGCAGGGGCATCGCGACGCGGCGCGCCGGGCGCTGGCCGAGCTCGAGAGTGTCGGCCATGAAGTCGCCGCGATCAAAACAAAGGGTGGCGACCCCGATCCAAGTTACCGTGTCCGCCCAGAGATTTTCCTATTCGAAGCCCGCGCGCTGCTGGCTGAGCAAGACGGAGACTTCGCCGGCGCCGAACGTCTCCTGCTTCAGGCGGTAGGTTTGGAGGACAAGTTGCCAATCGCCTTCGGCCCGCCAACGATCGATAAGCCGAGCCACGAGCTTTTGGGAGAATTCCTGTTACGACGCACTCGCAAAGACGAAGCACATGTTGAGTTCGAAAAAGCCGTTGCCCGCACCCCAGGACGTCGTTTGACCGAGCAGGGATTCGAGTCAACTCTCGCCAGCAAGATTTCTCGACCATCGCAGTGAGCGGATCGCGGACATCCTTGTCCGTCTGAGAGCTAAGCGCGAGAGTGACCAGCGGAAGGTTGAGCGTGCTGCGCACGCTGGCGGACAAGATGTCCGCGATCCGATCTGGAAAAAAACTGATTGACGAGCTTGAGCTTCTCTTTTATTATCACCTCAACACTGGAAAGGAGGTGATCGACAATATATGAGTTCTAATCACAGTGAGGTGGCTGAGACCTAGCCTCAGGATCGATAATTCCATTTGGTGTTAGTTGTTTGGATTGTCATCCTGAGTAGTCACTGTGACACCTTCTTTCCGAAGCGGTCACAGCCACAGGTCAATCCCTACAGTTCACCGGAAAGCCGTTCGTGAGCAATCGCGAACGGCTTTTCTTCTCTGCCGAAAAAAATGACGGGCTATCTCCTTGACTTATTAACCCGCGCCCCGTTATAGACATCAAATACCATCCGCAACTCAAAACTTCTCCTGGTTGCCGGAAAGAGCGTTTAGGTGCCGGAAAAGACTTCGCCAAGTTCCCCCGTGTTTTACGACCCGCGCGGCCGTCGCTGGCGACGTGTCAAGCGTACCTACTTGGCCCTGGGTATTGCAGTAACCGCGATCACGGCGGTCTTCATCGCCAGCGTGCTGGCCAATCCACTCTTGCCGCGGCTTAATCTGCGCCCGCTCCAAAATCTGCCGCGCAGCTCCGATATTAAACTGCCGGCAGCCGCCGCCTTACCTAATGCCCGCGAACTCAAGGCCAGGAAAGCGCAGGATCTCCTGCAGAAGGAGTTGGCCAAGACGCGCGTGGTTCCAGCTCGCCGTTCAGAGTTGACGCCAATCCTGCCCGCCCCTGCGACCACGCCGCTGCCTGCGCCGGCCAGCTTTAATTCGAAACAGTTGGCGATCGGGTTTTATATCAACTGGGACGAATCCAGCTACGCGTCGCTGGAACGAAATCTCGATCACCTCGACTGGGTGGTTGCCCAGTGGGCGCATCTGGTGGACTCAAAGAATGGCAGCAGCCCCCTCAGCATCGAGCTCGACGCCAAAGCGCTGAACCTGATACGCGAGCGCCGGCCGCAAACCTCGATCATTCCGATGGTCCAAAACCTCTCTGATGAAAAGTGGGAAAATGACGTGCTGGCACGAGCGGTCGCCGACGAGGAGTCCCGGCAGAGGTTGGTTGCGGCGCTATCGCGGTTTGTCGAGCAGAATAAGTTTGGCGGCGTGGCCGTCGATTTTGAAGAGCCGACAAAAGAAACACAACCGAACCTGCTTCGTTTCATGCAGGAACTGCATGCCGCGTTTCAACCTCGTGGCTGGGTAGTAGTTCAGGCAGTTCCCTTTGACGATGCCGAATGGAACTATCGCGAATACTCAGCCGCCACCGATTACCTGATGCTGATGGCGTACGACGAGCACTGGGCCGGAAAAACAGCCGGCTCAGTCGCTTCGCAGGATTGGTATGAAGGTATCCTGGCCAAACGGATGCGCGATCTGAGCCCGGCGAAAACCATCATTGCGCTGGGTAACTATGGTTACGATTGGGCTGAGGGCGCTGACGCAAAGGAAGTCAGTTTCCAGGAGGCCGTCATCGATGCCAAAGATTCCTCAGCTCAAATCAAATTCGATTCGGCGACTCGCAATCCGCATTACGAGTATGACGAGGATGACAACTCGCACCACATCGTCTGGTTCCTTGACGGCGTCACCGCCTTTAACCAAATGCGGGCCGCGAGTGGGTATAACCCGGCCGGATTCGCCCTGTGGAGACTGGGTTCGGAAGATCCATCCATCTGGTCAATCTTTGGAACCGACGCGCCGAATCCTCCGGCCGACGCGCTCAAACGAATTCTTTATGGTTACGAAGTAGACTTTGAAGGCACCGGTGAGTTGCTGCGCGTAAAAGCCAGCCCTCATGATGGCGAACGTGGGCTGAGCGTCGATCAGAATACCGGATTCATAACATCAGAGACTTATGACAATGACAATATTCCGTCGTCGTACGTAATCGAACGCACCGGAGATCATCCGGGCCAGATCGCTTTGACGTTTGACGATGGTCCAGATCCTGAATGGACTCCGGCGATTCTGGACATTCTGAAACAGGAAAATGTGCCGGCGACGTTTTTTGTAATCGGCAAGAATGGACAGGCCTATCCCGACTTGCTCAGGCGCATCGTTAACGAGGGGCACGAAGTCGGTAATCACACTTTCACACATCCCAATCTTGGTGAGATTCCGGGTCGCATCACTGATCTGGAGTTGAATGCCACCCAACGCTTAATCGAGTCGGTTACCGGCCGTTCGACGGTACTTTTCCGTCCACCTTATTTTGGTGACGCTGAAGCCGACAAACCGGAAGAAGTTGAGCCCGCGATTCGAGCCGAAAAGTTGGGCTACATAATAGTTGGTTTGCGTATCGATCCGGGCGACTGGAAACCTGGCGTTACTCCTGACGAGATTGTGCAAAAAACCATCGACAGGGCGATGGACACTAATCCTGAAACACGCGGCCAGGTGGTGCTGCTGCATGACTCAGGCGGGGACCGCGCCGCCACGATCGAAGCCTTGCCGCGTTTGATTCATGAACTGCGCGCGCGTGGATTCAAGTTCGTGCCCGTCTCGACCCTGGGCGGCTGGAGCCGCGATCAGGTGATGCCTCTGCTGCCGCCCAGTCAGAGCGTTTATACGCGGACAGATGCTTTGGCCTTTCTGTTTCTTTCGACGGGGGGATGGCTCTTGCAGTGGGCTTTTATCATCGGAATCGTATTGGGATTGGTGAGGCTGGGCGTTATTGGCACGCTCGCATTTGCGCAATGGGTGCGTTCACGACGACGCGAGCGACATCATTCCGGCGAGCAGTACGAGCCGTTCGTTTCGATAATCGTGCCCGCTTATAACGAAGAGCGAGTTATCGAGGCCACCTTGCGCAGCCTGCTGAATTCCGACTATGACAACTTTGAGATCATCGTGGTCGATGACGGTTCGCAGGATCGAACCAGTGAAGTTGTGCGCGAACACTTTGGCGAGCAACCTTTAGTCAAATTGTTCACCGAGCCGAACGCCGGCAAGGCCTCGGCTCTGAATCTGGGCTTGCGGCACGCTAAGGGCGACGTGATCGTGGCGCTTGATGCCGACACGCAGTTTCCTGGTAATACCATCCGCATGCTGGCGCGCCGCTTTGTCGATCCGGAAATCGGCGCTGTCGCCGGTAACGCCAAGGTCGGCAACCGGATAAACATCGTCACGCGATGGCAGGCCCTGGAATACATCACCTCGCAAAACATGGATCGCCGCGCGTTTGCGAGTCTGAACTGCATCACGGTAGTTCCGGGTTCAGTCGGCGCCTGGCGTCGAGACCTGATAGAGACCTGCGGAGGGTTTAGCGCGGATACGCTGGCCGAGGATCAGGACCTGACGCTGCGTATACGCAAACTCGGGTACAAGATCGGTTATGAAGAAAGCGCGATTGGCTGGACCGAAGCGCCGCACAGTTTGAAGATGCTGGCGCGCCAAAGATTCCGCTGGGCCTATGGCACCTTGCAGTGTCTGTGGAAACATCGTGACGTGCTCTTCCGTCCGCGTTACGGCGCGTTGGGATTTGTCGCCTTGCCGAACGTGTGGATATTCCAAATATTGTTTCCCCTGATCTCGCCGGTGATGGATTTGATTCTCGTCTATACGCTGCTCTCCAGTCTGCTCGATCGCTTGCAGCAACCGGTCGGCTACTCGTTTACCAATTTGCGACAGGTGCTTTTTTACTACGCCTTGTTTCTGGCTGTCGATTGGAGCGCGGCCTGTTTTGCTTTTGTGCTGGAGCGCAAAGAACGCTGGAGTCTGCTTTGGTGGCTCTTCCTCCAGCGCTTCTGCTATCGCCAGGTGATGTATTACGTAATGGTGAAGTCAGTCACCACCGCCGTACGCGGCGCCGTGGTGGGTTGGGGCAAACTGGAGCGAAAAGCGACCGTCGAAGTGCAACCGTGACGTGGCACAGACTTCAGTCTGTGATTCAAACCCCCGAACTAGAGAACCCCCTTTTGAAGAACCGGTCCCCAGGACTAATCACAGACTGAAGTCTGTGCCACTCTACTGAATTTGACCCTCATGTTGAAGATTAGAAAAAAGTGGTGGGTCTTTCTTGCGATTCTGATCGTCGCGGCGGCATTTCGCGTTGTGGTCGCGCACCGTTGGCCCAGCGACACGCCTGATGATGGACGCACGTACGCCCAGATTGCCCGCAACGTGCTGGAGCAACACGTCTACTCGCACGAGACGGAAGCGCCTTACGATCCGTCGCTGATCCGTCTTCCGGGTTATCCGCTTTTTCTCGCCTCGATCTATTCGTTCTTTGGACATACGAGCAACGGAGCCGTTCGCATCATCCAGGCGTTGATAGATACCGGCACCTGCGCACTTGTCGCCTTACTCGCTTTCTACTGGCAACCGGATGAGAAGCGAAAACGGGCCACGGCAATCGCGGCTGTGGCTCTAGCCGCGGTCTGTCCTTTCACGACGATTTATGCAGCGACCATCCTTACGGAAGTGCCCACGACTTTTCTGGTGATGGCGATGTTCCTGGCAGGGACGTTTGCGTTCCAAAAGGAGTCCATCAAAGAGGACGCAGCAGAGAAAGCAGGGAATAATTCCAGATTTAAAAACCCGCTTCTTTGGTGGCTGGTGGCCGGGTTGCTGGGCGGAATGGCCGTTTTGTTTCGCCCGGACAGTGGATTGTTCGCTGCGGCGATCGGAATCACGCTGGTAGTAACGGGCTTGTTTGAAGTCCGGCCTTCAGGCGGTCTTGTTAACAAACCAGAAGAGCCGCCTGAAGGCGGTACTCCAAGCAGAGAGAGTCGCCGCTTCGCTCTGCCGGCGCACTCCAAAGTTTTATCTCGCGTGATGGTTGCCGGAACGTTGTTCTCCTTCGCATTCGTGCTCGTGCTCGTTCCCTGGACGATTCGCAACGCGCGCGTGTTTCATCTCTTTCAACCTCTGGCGCCCTCTCACGGCGAGATGCCGGGCGAGTTCGTTCCGAGTGGTTACCATCAATGGGTGCGCACGTGGCTGGATGATGAAAGTTATGTCAGCCCGTTCCTGTGGTCGCTTGACAGCGATCCAATCGACATTGACGACGTGCCGCCGTCGTCATTCGACTCGGCGGAAGAGAAAACTCAGGTCGCGGCGCTGCTCGATAAGTACAATCATCCCCCCGGAGCGGCTCAGCCTGAGACGAACCCGACGCCAACGCCGCAGGCTTCACCGACGCAAACGCCCGCTTCCAGGCCAGCCAACGGTAAGGGCAAATCGAGTAAGCCGACTCCAAGCCCCGAGCCGCCGCGGAACGCGAACTTAAACACCAACAGCGAAGCGCCAGACGCCGGGGACGAAAATGATCAGAACGACAACAGCAGCGATCAGGAGGACGAAAAGGATAACAGCGATACAGAGGAATCCGATCAGTCACAGCCGGAAGAGCACGGTCCGGTCGAGATGACGCCGGAGATAGATGCCGGCTTTGCCCAGATTGCTCGCGTACGGATTGCGCGCCATCCATTTCGTTACTACGTTTGGTTGCCGCTGAAGCGCGCGCGCACGATGTGGTTCGATACGCACTCGCAGTACTGGCCGTTCGAAGGCACACTTTTGCCGCTGGAGGATCTGGATTATGAACACTATCAACACATCTGGTTGCCGCTGTTTGCCGGGTTGACCGGGGTCTACACTGTGCTGGGCTTGGCGGGAGCCTGGTTGCTGTGGGATTCGCGAAGATTCGCCGCGCGCCGCTGGCTGCTATTGGTCGCTTTGGCGATCTTCTTGCGATTAATTCTGTTTTCGTCAATGGAGAACCCCGAGCCTCGTTACCTGGTGGAGTTTTTCCCCTTCCTCTCAGTCCTCGGTGGCATCGCCATCGCGCGCGTCCCAAGACTTTTTGGTAAACCACAGATGAACACAGATTCACACCGATAAGGCTGAACCCAGGTTCTTCTTATCCGTGTAAATCTGTGTCTATCTGTGGTTGATTAGTCGACAGCTTAAGGAGTCGACTTCGGAGGCGTCGCTGTTTGCTCAGAGGGCGGAATGCGCGAGGGATCCGGCCGGTCCGGCGAGGTGTGCAGATGAATTGCTTTCCAAGTGGTGCCGACCTTGCGGAACACAATAGTCATGCGGCCGCTATCGGTTTCGGGCGTCCCGCGAAAGGTCATTGATTGGGTCCACTGGCACGTGATCAAGGCCGCATCCCGGCCCAGCACGGTGACGCGCAGATCTTTTACGTCCAGTTTGACGTCTTTCATTTCCGGATAGGACGCTTCGCGGTTCTGCTTTAACTGGTCCCAGCCTCTGGTGACTGTGCCGTTGTAATTGAAGAGCACGAGACGTGGAGTGTTTTGATAGGCGCCGGTGGCCGCTTTCACATCGGCATGTCTGATGCCGTCAAGCAGGTTGTTGAAAGCCGCCACCACACCGCTCGAGGGCGCGACCTGGGTACGCTTCTGGCTCGCGGACCCAGCTTCGGGGTCCGCAGATTTGATCACTATCCTCGGCGTAGGTGTGGGCTTGGGTGCGACTACGCGTGTACGCGTCGATTGCGTTGTCGGTGATTCTGTACTTTGGGCTGAAACCAGCGTGGCGCACGCCAGCGAAACTGAGATAATAACGATAAATCTTTTCACCATAGTTAGCTCCTCAAACGAACCCTTCGCTTTCGCGGCGGTTCTACTGAAATTCGTTCCACGGGCGCTGGCTGCGAAGGCGCATCGCCGAACGCTCGCGACCGAGGATCTCAAAGACCTCAAACATCGACGGTCCCACTGCCTGTCCAGTCAACATGGTGCGCGAAGCGTTGATCAAAAGTCCAGCTTTGACACTCGCTTCGTCACTGAATGCTCGCAAGGCCGCTTCCGCTGATGTAGCTGTGAAGGGCTCGGCCAACTCGAGCCGATCGGCCAGCGCCGGCAACAGTTCTTTCAGCTTAGGTTCCTTCAAAATATTTTTGCGCACCGCGGCCTCTTCGAAATCAAAATCTTCCGAAAAGTAAGCGCGGCCATGCGACGAAAAATCTTTCAAAGTGAAAAAGCGCTGGCGAATCAGACTTATACACTGAGCGAACCACTCGCTTTCATCTTCCTCGTATTCTTCGCGCCAAAGCTTCTCAGATCTGAGTTCGGCTTTCACCATCGGCAGCAACTCCGCCGACGGCATCGTGCGAATGTACTCAGCATTCATCCACAATGCCTTATCGTCGGTCCAATGACGCGGATCATTTTCCTGAAAGTTGAAAACCGCGGGAGATTTATGTATGCGGTCGAGCGAGAAGAGTTCAATTAACCTTTGCTGAGAAAAAATCTCATCTCCGGGCTCAAGGTTCGGCTGCACCTCAGAATCCCCGACTGTAATCTCAGCAGCATGCCGAGTGGGGTCAGGCGACCAGCCCAGCAGCGCCAGAAAATTTCTAAACGCGGCGGGTACAAAGCCCCGGTCGCGGTAAGTGGTGAGCGAAACAACTTCGCCGTGCTTGCGCTTGGAAAGTTTTGCCTTGTTCGGCGCCAGGATCAGGGGCAGATGCGCGAATCGCGGAACCTCAGCGGCAAAAGCCTGGTAAAGCAGAATCTGTTTGTGGGTGTTTGTGAGGTGATCCTGGCCGCGAATGACATGCGTGATCCCCATCTCGATGTCATCAAGTACGACGGACAGATTATAGAGCGGGTGTCCGTCTGAGCGCAGCAGCACCAGATCTTCAATCTCTGAATGGGCCCGCTCCTGCTCGCCATAGACGATGTCGGTAAAGCGCGACAAGCCATCTCGTGCGACCTTCAAACGAATCGCGAAAGGCTCACCGGCCGCGGCGCGGGCGTCGGACTCGTCCTGGGGCAGATCGCGAAACGGATTGCTGCGATGATCGATCCCCTCGGCAGCATGCGCGCGCGCGCGATCGACGATCCCCTGCTTAACTGATTTATCTTCCCGCTGTTCCTTTGGCGTAAAGTCGCGATAGGCTTTACCTTCTTCAACCAGTTTCTTCGCCGCCGCGCGATGCTTGTCGGCATTGTCCGATTGAAAGATCAGGTCTTCGTCATAATCCAGGCCCAGCCATTCCAGCCCTTCGATAATCGAACGGGTCGATTCGTCCGTCGATCGCTGAAGATCGGTGTCTTCGATGCGCAACAGGAACTTGCCACCGACTTTACGGGCGAATAACCAGTTGAAGAGCGCCGAGCGCGCAGCGCCTATGTGCAGATAACCGGTAGGTGACGGAGCAAAACGAACGCGAACTGTCATAAAAAGTCAGAGGTCAGAGGCCAGAAGTCCGCAGGTCAGTAGGAAGGAACGCGCCCTCACTGACCGCTGATCTCTGACCGCTGACCTCCCTCAATTTCTGGCGGAGATGACAGGATTCGAACCTGTGAAGGGCTTTTGACCCTTAACGGTTTAGCAAACCGCCGCCTTCAGCCACTCGGCCACATCTCCGCGAGCTACGGTCGAGAAGTTATTCTAAGCTGCGTGTCTCGATTGTCAAGGAAGGCGGGTTGTGGGT
>JAWWPL010000151.1:0-3103 GCA_033850605.1 Blastocatellia bacterium
GATCAACGGCGGGCGCCGCGGCCGAAACTGCGAGCAGTCTGTCCGACAATGGCTTTAATGCGAACTTGATGCTGGCCAAGATTGGTGACACGAACTATCGTCTGGGACGAATCTCGGAAGCGGGCTCGGCTTACTTGATGATGAGCGTGAAGAAGCCTGAGACCGTGGTACAGAAAACCAAGAGCCGGTTCGGATTCCCGAGCGTCATTTCCAGCATCGCATCCGGGAGGCCAAGCGTCACGGCTCCGACGACTTCTGGCGCGGGTGGGTTGCTGGAAATTAAAAAAGAGCTTGATGGCTATCGGGCGGCAATCGTTTCTATGACCTACGAACTGGGGACGGGCCGGATCGCATTTGCCAATAACGAGATGGAAACTGCGCGCAAGCATTTTCAAAACGCTCTGGATGCGGGCAACGCGTCGCTTTCCGGTCTTGCCAAACTGGGCCAGACACAGCGTTTCCGCGCAGCCGCGCGGACCAGCCTGGGCGATGTGGCGCTGCGCGAAGGTCGCTACAAAGACGCGGCCCAGTTGTTTACTGACGCCGCGGCCGGAGCGCAGAAAGACGGACGGCTCGATCTGATGTGGCCGGCCAAGCGAGGTCTGGGTCGCAGCCTTTGGTTGCAGGGAGCGAAAAAGGAAAATGCCCTGGAGGCATATCGCGACGCGCTGAAGACAATCGAAACTATTCGCGCGGGCAGTTTGCGCGCCGACGAATCGCGTTCGACCTTTCTGGCTACAACCAAAGACGTCTACGACGAAGCCGCCAGCGCCTTTGCCGAAATGGCTTTGTTGACTTCACCAGCCGGCGGACCGTTAAGCGGGAAAGCGTTGGAATACGCGGCAGAGTCTTTCCGAATTATGGAAGCCGGACGCGCTCGTTCGCTTTTGGACATGCTGGGAGATGTGAATGGGCAAATCACGGAAGGTGTGCCCGCGGATTTGCTCAAGCGCAAGCAGGACAACCTGGATCGTCAGCAGGAGATAGCCGCCCAGCTTACCGGCGTGAGTCTGGGAACCGAACAGAAAGAGAAGCCATCACAGTTGGACGCTGATCTCGACAAACTGCAAACCGAGTATGACGACGTCGAGAATCAAATCCGGACCGCCAGCCCGCGTTATGCCGCGCTGACCGGGGCACAGCCACAGTCGCTCACCGACGTGCAGCAGAAAGTTCTCGACGATGGCACGGTGTTGCTGGAATACAGCCTGGGAAGTGACAGTTCGTATTTGTTTGCTGTCGCACCCTCGAGTGTTTCCCTTTTCAAACTCGGACCCAGGTCAGGTCTGGACAAGCTGGCCACGGATTTTCGCGCGCAGTTGATCCCGCCGAAGTTGCAGCGACGAATTGTCGGTATCGATGTGGTAGCTGATCAGCAACGGGGTCTCGGCCTGGCCCAGGGGCCTTCGGAAAACCTGACGGCTTTCGTTGCGGCTGCGAACGCTCTCTACAAGGCAGCGTTGGAACCCGCCGCCAGCGTCATTGGTGATAAGCGTCTGCTCGTGGTGGCCGATGGCGCGCTCAATTATGTCCCTTTCGAGGCCCTGGTAAAGACTACCGACGGCGCGGATTATTCATCGCTCAGTTATCTGCTCAAGACGAATGAAATTATCTATGCTCCCTCGGGTTCGGTTGTGGCGGCGATCCGGCAACAGGGGGGCTCCCGTGCGGGCAAGAACATTTTGCTCATCGCCGATCCGATCTTCAATTCAAACGATCCACGTTTGAAAGGCAACAGCGCTGCGCAAGCAACCGGCGAAGCTCGTGGACTCGGTCTCGGGCTCGAGAGCGCCATTAGCGACGTGACGGATTCCTCCACTCCGGCCGTTGGACTGCAGTTGGCGCGTCTGACAGGTACTCGCACCGAGGCTGAAGAAATTGCGAAAACTGCTCGGACGGGGGGCGGCCAACCCGATCTGTGGATGGATCTGAACGCCAGCGAAGACAACGTGCACAACCGCGACATGAACAACTATCGCGTAATACATATCGCCACCCACGGGCTGCTGGATGCCCAGAGACCTCAGTTCACCGGGGTGGTTCTTTCCCTGGTGGGCAACAAGTCCAACGACGGCTTTCTACGAACTGATGAGATTTTCAATCTGCGAATGAGCCCCGCGCTGGTCATGCTCTCGGCGTGTGAAACGGGGCTGGGCAAAGAGAAGCGCGGCGAAGGCGTGATCGGTTTGACGCGAGCGTTTATGTACGCGGGCGCGCCGACAGTTGGGGTAACTCTATGGTCGGTGGCTGACAAGTCAACAGCCGATCTCATGACCGACTTCTACAAGCATTTTCTGACACCGAGCGGCACGACCTCAGCCTCGAAAGCGATGCGCAACGCCCAGCTATCAATGATCACAGCCAAAAAATACAGCGCGCCATTTTACTGGGCGCCATTTGTGTTGGTGGGCGAGTGGAAGTGAATGGAGCGCGGGCATCTTGCCCGCACATCGTGCGCAGCACGCTCTTCTCCTTGGCTATCGATGAAATTGGGGAAAGACTGTTCGCGCTGGCGCGCTCAGGCGGGCAGGATGCCCGCGCTCCACTATCGCACTCCCGTTAACGCGCATAACGCAGCGGCACGGTGACCAGCAGCGGCCCGCCGCTCTTACGCGCGACGCGATAGACAGTTTGTGGCGGCGGACCAGTCTGAGTCAGTTGCCGGCTGTTCGCAGCGCCGGCTAGTTTCTCTTCCTTCGTCCATGCGCGGCCGGCTCCGTCTACTAACTCGAGCCGTTCTGCTGTGCCACCCCAAATCTTTTCCCAACTGGCAACTTGCGTGTTCGTGATCTTCAAGGGTTGCTCGCCGATTTGGACCGGCAGAGGTTGCGACACCAGGATGATGGTCAGCACTTCGGCGACTTGGTCGCGGCGATTTCCGGTGGGCTGGGCGGTGAAGTAACTGTATTGATCTTCCTGTGCCGGAATGTCGATTAGTTTTCCCGGCGCCACGCGATTGTCGCCGCCGCGCGTGCGAAGCGTGGGAAAGATCATCATGGGTTCGCCGAAGCTACCGTCGGCGTATTGTTCGCGATCGATGATGTAAAGAAAGCCGGGTCGCGGAGATTCAATGGTCAGCCGCACGCGGTCGCCTATATTCAAT
>JAWWPL010000234.1:0-5590 GCA_033850605.1 Blastocatellia bacterium
CCGCGAGTCTTCACTCAACGCCGGACAATGATTCGAAAGCACGAACCGCCACTGGCCAAGAACTAGATCCGCTTTGCCAACACCGGCCGTCAGCCTCTTTATGGCTTCTTATACTATGCAGTCGCGGAAGATAGCAATGTAACAAAATGTGCAAGAGCGGGAGTTTTCTGACGTGAAAGAGCGCCCGAATGAAGCGAGGAATGAGGTCGAGTTTTAGAGCGTATTATTGCCAGTTTCATTTAGCTCCGATGGCTCAAATCTTTATAGTCCGCACCTCGTTTCATTTTCAAAAGTAATCGCCCAACCCACTGTCTGCCCACTTCTAGGCAGAACAATCGCCGGCCATTTTTTTCGTTACACGCGTTACCTTCGATATGTTGATTTGAATTGGAGGAACGGGGACGGGCTACTTCCCTGCTCGATGAGCCAGATCAGTTCCCGCAAATTTAAATAAGAACGGCCCGAGCGGTAGCCAGGGCCGTTTCGAACAATTTATCGATTGTTAGAAAGCTGAAACGTTCTTCCGGCTCGGAGCGCCTTCACCACCGCAACGCAGATTCGGGCCAGCCCGCTGAAGTTCCAGTCAGCCGACTCACTGAAAGAACTTTATGCCGAAGGTGAAAGTGACGTTATTCAATCTAAACCGATCCGATCGGTATCGGAAATAGTCGACCTGGCCGACTCTAACAGCCACGTTCTTACCGGCGACGATATCGAGGCCGCCGCCGAATTTTCCCGCCCAACCGTCGTTTGTCCCGCCTATGCCATGTAGGTGGCCGCCGCCGAACAAAGCGTGAACGAACGGTTCGAGCTTGCTGCTGTCGGATCGCTTGGTAAAGCGCGGCCCGACCAGATATGTGAACGCGCTGCGCGTAATTCCATTGACATCCTTAGTCGTGAAGGTCAGGTCGCCTTCAACGGCCCACCATTTCGCAAAGTTAATGGCAGGTGCCACGGTACCGCCGAACAGATTCTGGCGGCCGGCCGATGTCTTAAATCTATTGAGAGTGACCCCTACAGTTAGATCACCTTTCGGGTAATCCTGGGCGAAACCTGCACTCACACACAAAAGCAACAGGCATAAACAGGGCAAGAGTTTACGCATCATCACATCATCTCCTTGCTCGAAACTTGACCTATAAAACAACCGCGGAAAACTTTTGGAAGCTACTATGTAAAGCGGTAAGGCGTCAAGGCTTATTACGCATGTAGTGTCAGCTGCCAGCCTGTGCCGATTAGTTGTCGGGGAGTAGTGCAGAGGGTGCAATCAGTGCTTTGAGTTCATTAACACATCCTCGCTGAATACTACTCGAGGCACCCGAATATCCAACCGATCGCCTGCCGGAGCGCTCACAACATCGGTTTGTTCCTCTTGAGTACCATGCTCGTGAGGTGTGACCAGGACCAGCTTCTTTCTTTCCCGGCCGTTTGGCGATGGAGCAGAACGCAGACTAGCCTCAGGAAGCAAGCCGTTCAAAAATCTGCGCGCTTCATCTTCGTTTCTCTCTGCCACCAGCCTGGCTAATACTCTCAAAGCTGTCTGCACAGTTTCGCGTTCGGGGGTCGCCAGCTTGTTAATGAAGATCTTGGGGTGCGAGGTCGGCACGGTCTCTTCAGATTCGAACCGCAGTTCCTCGTAGAGCTTTTCACCCGGACGCATTCCCGTCTCGACTATTTGGATGTCCTCGTGGGGTTTGAAGCCTGAGAGCGTGATTAGCGTTTCTGCCAGATCGTGGATCCGTACCGGTTCACCCATATGAAGGATAAACACTTCGCCGCCTTTCCCGATTACACTGGCCTGCAAAACCAACTGTGCTGATTCGGGAATAGTCATGAAATAACGTTTCATGCGCTTGTCGGTGATCGTTACCGGACCGCCGTTGCGAATCTGTTCGCGAAAGATCGGAATTACCGACCCGGCGGAACCAATCACGTTGCCGAAGCGCACAGCAACAAAACGTGTCTCGAATTGCGGATTCAAATCCTGGACGACGAGCTCAGCGGCGCGTTTGGTGGCGCCCATAATCGAGGTCGGCCGCACCGCCTTGTCGGTCGAGATCAGGACGAAGACCTCGGCGTTGAATGCCCCGGCCAGCCCCGCCAGCAGCCGAGTATTCAAGGTGTTATTTTGCACTGCCTCAGTAGTGTTGCTCTCCATCAGAGGCACGTGTTTATGCGCTGCTGAGTGAATTACCACCTGCGGTTGGTACTGGGCAAATATCCCCCGCATCCTTGATTCGTCCCCAACATCGGCCACCAGTGGCACGATTGACTGTGTGGGATGGCCGGCCCGCAGTTCGCTATCAATGTCGAACAAAGCAAATTCCGCGCGCTCGACGAGCAACAGATGGGCCGGCGCAAACTTCAACACCTGACGGGCCAGCTCCGAACCAATTGAACCGCCGGCGCCCGTAACCATTACCGTCTTGCCGGCCAGTTCCCTGCTGATTGATTCCGTGTCGAGTTCGACCGGTTCGCGACCAAGAAGATCTTCGATCTCCACGTCGCGGATGCGGCTAATCTCAACCCGGCCTTCGATGATTTCATACAGTTCGGGAATGATTCGTACCTTCACTGGAATCTCGTCGCATATCTTAACTATGCGGTGGATTTGCTGGCGGGACGCATGCGCAATCGTAATGATGACATGGTTGATGCCGTGCGTATGGATTAGCCGGGGCAAGTCATTAGTGGTGCCCAGGATCCGAAGTCCCTGCACTACTGACCTTCCCAACTTCGAGCGATCGTCATCGACGAATCCCTTAATTGCCAGATCGAGATCGCCACGAGCTTCGATCTCCTTGGCGGCCAGCGAACCCGCGCGGCCGGCGCCGATCAGGAGGACGGACCGCTTTGTCTTGCTCTTGCCGTTCCCATTGCCATTAAGATGTTTCTTTAGCTGAACCCTTTTCTGTTTGTATTCATATTCAGCGCGGCGCATCACGCGCATGGCATAAGCTCCGCCGAAAGCCAGCAGCGCGTCGATGAGATTAACGGACAGCGGAACTCTCCAGGCCTGGTGCGGTCTGGGCAAGCCCAGTCGCAGCGAAGCTATGATGAGTAAACTTCCCAACGCTGCGTAGAGGAACGCTTTGACGTGCGCAAGATCCGTGTAGCGCCAAATCGATGAACGAGCCCCTAATATCGTCAAGGCCACGAATTGCAGCAAGACGACCAGCGGCATCTGGGTGATGATGTTGCGGATTTCCGGTTGAGGAATCCTAAAATCGAACCGCAGCAGATACGCCGCAAGGAATGCCGCGACGAGCACTGATAGATCCAGAAAGGCCTGGACTGCGGTGCCAAGATGTCTTCTTGGAGGTAATTCTAACATTTGACGTTTCCCTCCTGGCTCGAACCCCGACGGGTCAGAACAGATGTTCCTCATCTGTCTTGAAAGCTCCGACTGCTAGTGTAAAACGGGCAATCGGCGTCAAAATCCCGCGCGACCTGCCTTGAACTCAAGCCCGGAGTGATGCGCGGGCCTAAATCAGAAATGATGTGGACGAAGCTATTACTTGAGCGGCTTAAAACCAGCTTGAAATTCGGCGTCGGGCCCAGCGACCTTCCCGACCTCGTCTATTGTAAGTTCGCCTGACCGACGGGGCATCACTACCGCCGCGATCGTCCACAGCAACACAGCCAAATCACTGCGCCAGGTCCGCGCTTCGAGATACGCCACATATCCCTTCAATTTCGCCGGCTGCAATTCCTGGACATAATACCGCTCGGTATCGCCTTCAACCCTGGCCAACAGGTCTGCTTCGCTACGAAGCCTCAGGGTTACGGGATCGGTTATTCCGGGCCGGACGGACAAGACTCTCTGCCAGATCGGATCTGCCAGGTCTACGAAGCGCGGCACCTCTGGCCGAGGTCCGACCAATGACATATCGCCGCGCAGCACGTTCCAGAGAGTGGGCAATTCGTCTAACTTCGCATGGCGCAGAAATCTTCCCAGACGCGTGATACGGGCGTCGTTGCCGCTGGTGACTTGCGGACCATCAGTTGAAGGTTTCATCGTGCGCAGTTTGTAGAGCTCAAAAATGCGGCCGTGTTGCCCGACCCTGCGCTGACGGAACAGAACCGGCATGCCCGAAGCGGCGGCAACCGCTAATCCAGTCAATGCGATTAACGGCGCGAGTAAGACCAGCCCGAGAAAGCTGAGCACAGCTTCAGACCAACGCGGCAAGCCTTTGCTAATCTCCGCCACTCCAGCGGTGGTCTCTTTGCGAATGACTTCAGCGCGCATGGCGTTTGCAGACTCGTTTGACAGTACTAATGACATGTTCGATTTCGTCTTCGCGCATTCCGGGAAAGATGGGGAGGCTAACGAGCCGTTTCCATTGCGCGGTGGCCACGGGAAAATCTTTCGCGCGCCAACCAAAAGTCTTCTGATAGTAAGGATGCAGATGCAGCGGTCGCCAGTGGACTGAGCATCCGACGCCGGCTCGCTTTAGTTCAACCATAAACTGATCGCGGGCGATGGTGAGCTTCTTCAGATGCAGTCTGATCGCAAACAAGTGCCACGACTGGATGCGGTTGGGATCACCGGCCGGTAGCTCGATCTGATCGACAGCGGCAAACGCTTTGCGGTACCTGCGGGCTATTTCTTCGCGTTCGCTCCTCATTTCTTCCGCGCGGCCAAGCTGATGAATGCCAATCGCAGCGGCAATGTCCGTCAAATTATATTTATAGCCGGGCGCAACGATCTTGTAGTCCCAACTGCCATTGCTCGAGTATCGCCCCCAGGCATCAGCCGAAAGGCCATGCAGAGACATCAGTCGCATTCTATCCGCCAGCTTGGCATTGCTGGTGACCGCCATTCCGCCTTCACCGGTGGTGATGGTTTTGTTCGCATAGAAGGAATAGCAGGTAACGGATTTCGATCCGTTGCTCCGTTGCTGCCATGGTTGATCGGCATTCCGCCGCCAGCCCACCGGAAAGGCATGGGCCGCATCCTCAACCACCCAAAGCTTGTGCACCTTTGCAAATTGCTTCAGTTGATCGAGATCAATCAAAGTCCCACCCACATGCACCGGCATAATGCCGACAATCTCTAAATCTGCCGCCTGGCCTGTGACTGCTGATCTCTGACCTGCATCCTCGAGATCCATATTCAACGTGACCGGATCACAGTCCACCAGAATCGGAATCGCGCCCTGATAGCGAATGACTTCCGCGGTGGCCGCGAAGGTCATCGTCGGCACCAGGACGGCTTGTCCCGGCTTTAGACCCAACGCCTCGACCGCCAGGTGTAAGGCAGCGGTTCCTGAGTTGAGCGCGATCGCATGCACCGCCTTGTCTTTGCTCTTTGCGCTGAGCCCTTTGCGATTTGGACCGACAGCGGCCGCGAACTCTTCTTCAAAACGCTTTACCTTTGGCCCGCTGGTCAACCATCCTGAGCGCAGTGTGGCTACCACTTCCTTTACTTCTGCCTCCCGCAGCGCGGGGCGAAAGAATGGGACTTGAACTTTGACCATTACGATTTGATCAGCACCGCGAGCAGATGCGTGCGCAATAACGGGATCGCTTCCAAAAATGTCGCTAACGGCCATGAGCGCGGAGCGATTACTCTCGCGATCGGAGGTGC
>JAWWPL010000284.1:0-9697 GCA_033850605.1 Blastocatellia bacterium
GTTTTATTTTGCTCCCGGATTCGGAGCCGATGCGTCGCCTTCAACTATTCCAATTATGAATGAATTGGTCGCAAGG
The DNA here is from genome assembly GCA_033850605.1 of Blastocatellia bacterium. Classification (GTDB taxonomy): domain Bacteria; phylum Acidobacteriota; class Blastocatellia; order Pyrinomonadales; family Pyrinomonadaceae; genus UBA11740. The sequence continues at coordinate 77 of JAWWPL010000284.1, forward strand.
TCGTGGAATGCCTCTTGCACTCCGCCAGTGAATAGAGAGTGAAACGACGGAGCATCTTGGTAAGTGTTCGGTCGCAAGGTTCGATTGGAGGAATGAGATGGAAAAGCTGAGCCGCGTGGAAAGAATGACGAGTATCGGCGGATGGGAGCAGTAGAGGCTAAGAGAAGTTTTCGCCGCGTAGCGGCGGCTTGAATCCAACCCGGCCTTTTTAAGTCTGTGTCAAAACTCGATCCGCTCAGCGCCGAAGGCGCGAAATGTAATAGCCTGGGCCATCGGCCCAGGAACAAAGCCTTGAAAGACTCCCAGCGCCGAAGGCGCGTAATGTTTTGAACGCTACATGATGACTAAGCTTTTCCTATCCCGCGTCTTCAGCGCTCCAGAATCTCATAGGACCACCCAACCCAGGGCGTTGCCCTGGGCTATTACATTTCGCGCCTTCGGCGCTGGAACCCCAGACTTTTGACACAGACTCTAAAAGGCCGGGATAAATTCACACCGTCGCTCCGCGACGAAGCCGACACGAGTTTTCGCAACGAAACCGCGCTTGTCAAGACCCTGCGGTGCCAGAAGAAAAATTTTCATCCGCGACCTTGGCCGCTTTCTTGGCGAAGTCGTAAGTAGCCTTAAGATTGCTCCCGAAGAACCGTACTTTCCCTGTAATGTCACGCACCAATATCGAGTTGCCATCCTTGTCCGTGAACTCGCAGCGTAGCGTCATTGAAGTCGCGCCTGCGATCGTTGTCACCTCACGCAGCGTTTCGTTGCCTTTCTTAAACTTGACGACGGTGCATTCAAGCGTGATTAGGTCAGGGACGTTGCCGGCATTTCTATCTCCGTCACGATAGACACATGGGAAGACAGCCCTCTTCCGGAGCTGTTCAATCAGGTTCTCATAAAGTGAGACTTGGAATTCTGGTGGTAGTGTTAACTCGTCGGACGGAATCATCTTAACCTCGATTGCCGACGCCTTCATCTTCGCGGGCTGCTTTGTCTCCGCGCGCAACTGTCCGGCAAAACACAACGTCAGCAAGACAAAACCAGCTAGCGCATTTCTAAAATTGGTTCTCATCTTTTCTCCTCTAAACTCTTTATCAAATCTGCCAAGATCGGAACGCTGGTGTGCGCTCCTTGTGCCACCAGCTCCTTCTTGATCGGATCTGCCTGGCCCCGCGGCATCGTAAAGATCGCGCCGTGCAGGCCGCCGTCCGCGTCGCGATATCGAATCGTCAGGGTGTCTACCTTCTTGCGCAGCAAAGGCAGCGCACTGCCGGTCCCGTAAGGAGCAGCGATTGATGCCACCGTTCCTAACGTGCCGCCGATAACGCGCTGGCTGTCCTTTCCCGTGACCACATCTTCGATTGACGCGGCCGCCACGTCGGCATTGCCCTTAGCATGAACAAACCGCAGAGTTCCGTTCACCACGATAAGCATCCCTTTCGTGTTTTCTTTCAAACCCGCAAGGCCGATGACTTGGACCGCCTGCGTTTCGGTTTGCGGTTGGGCATGAGCGGTCCGCATCAGCGGGCTACAGAAGAACAAGGCAACGGCGATTACTAATGTATTGATTTTCAAGATCATTTTGACTCTCCTTTGGATCATATCGAATATCACCGCTGGGGAAGGCGGCCGTCGGGGAAACCGCCAAACGGCGTGACGCGGCCGGGTTGTTCGGGAATGGATTTCAGGTACTCGATGAGCGCCCCGCGCTGATCATCGGTCAACAAAGGACCGACAACACCTTCACCGCGCGGACCATTCTGGAAGGAGTGACCGGCGTTCGAGTTCCCTAGCAGCGCCGTGTCCATCAGAAAAGTCCCAGACGTTGCAGTGGTATCGAGCCCGACCTTGACCGGGTCGAAGTCGCCGCCGAGATAAAACTTCTTCGTGCGCTCGGCCGCCGGTATCAGCATCTCGTAGAGGTTGGCCACCGACCCGTTGTGCATGAAGGGCGCCGTTGCCCAAACCCCGTCCCGCGGGGCCGCCTTGTAGACGCCTTGTGGGGCCGGAGGCGCAGGTAGCTCGCGATAACCGTACAGGTCTGCCAGTTCGGCTTCGGTCAGCTGGCGTTTCTGCAGCGCCGTGTCCAGCACCGCTCCCCCAATCAAGAGATTGAGCAGAAACTTTGGCAGCATCGGCTTGCCCTGGAATTCTCCGGGCAAGAACTTGCTCAGGTTGCCCGTAATGCCAAGGGGCGTTAGAACATCGAATTGAGTTTTGTCTGTCCCTACGTAAGTTTGCGGAATGAGTCCCACCAAGACGAATTGTTTGCCGTACTTGTTTGGTTCGGTCCACCGATAAGGGTAGGCATTGTGGCAGCTTGCGCAGTGTTCCATGAATAGTGCCTTGCCGGCCTTGGCTTTATCACGATCAATCCGACCAAGTACGTCTTCTGGCCAGCTTGGCGGCGCCAGCCGCGCCAATTGGTTTTCCACCCGTTGAAGATCGACAAGTGCGGCGTTCGACTGGAACAGCCCTTCAGCCGGAGTCTTGGAGCTAAGATCAATGGGCAGGTAGACGCCCATAGTCTCTCCCAGATTGCGGCTCATGGGGTCCCAGGCATAGCCGCCCCACTGCGTCCATAGTCCCTGCGGAGCGTTCCAGAGGAACGGCGGTTTTGCGGGCGCGATGCCGGGGGACCAGTTTTGCGGAATTCCCGTCAACTCAGACGTTGTGCGCGCCACAATCAATGAGACCGCATCCATGCGTCCGGGTCCCCACTGGTGAGGGCTGACCGCAGTTCGGGTCGCATACTCGTGCACCCGAACGGCCTCGCTCTCAACTCGCTTGTGCAGCTTGTCCCTGGCATCCGTGCTCGAAGCTCCGAGCCGTGCTGCCAAGCGGTTGAATTTCGCTGCGTCGGTCAGAGTCGCTTGCAACGCGTCATCAAGGCCGTGAGCGAGACCCTGTAGATCGATCGCACGCGAATTTCCCCCTTGGATTCGAATGCGTTTGCCCTTGTATGTCAGCTCCCCTTCGTGGCACGCCGCGCAGGTCACACCGGCATAGTCACCGGCTGGCCAGCCCTTGATTGAGGTCGCAACCGTTGTCTTACTGATGCCAACCGGCAACCCATCCGGGTTGTACGAGTTCGCGGGTTCAGCGAGCAGGCCGTAGCGCGCGCCGGACCGGAGCAGCTCCTGGGTGTCGGCGACCTCGAGGTTCAAATAAATGTCATACGAAAGGAACGCCGAGCCCTGCGAAAAATGGTAGTACCACTCGCGGTCCTCTGGCGACCAACCCTGGTTGAGGTAAATGACGCGCTCGCTTGACGCCTGTGAGGCCGCCGCTTGCTGCGCGCTCACAGACACCGTTGCTGAATGCACAAGCAACAGTGCGGCCGCAAGCAACAACGCGGCAACCGAAAGCAACGCTAGAGTGGTTTTATTCATGATCCTCTTCATCCTCGCCGGTCGATGTTCATTAACTCACTACCGCGAATTCTTTCGTTGTGTTTTCACTGCCACGATCTATTGAGCGGAGCATTAGGATGGCAGCCTCGTGAAGCGAGCGCTTTCGCTGCTCCCAATCAGCGACCCAGGCTTTGACTGTGTTCACCGTTTCGCGCTCGCGTTCCCGATCAGACTTGATAATCGAATTTGCAGAAACACTGGTCATACCATTCTGTGAGCCGCGCTTTATGATCCTGATTTGTGCTTGCATTTCGCTTAACTCCTATTCTGGTTTGTCGCATCGTCACTCTGTCTTCGACGAGGTGAGTAGCAATAGCCTTGCCACAAAAGTGCGAGCCTCGACCTTTCGCAATTCGATTGGATTCCTAACAAAAAGCTTATTCTCGGTTTTCGACTGTGGCGTAGAAGTGAAGTGGGAGTTCGTAATTCTCTGAAGACGTCGTGATATTACGAGTCGTGGGGTTCGATAACTTACGGTTCAATTGTCGTCGTCAGCTTCACCACCTTGCCTGCCCGCAAGACTTTCAGAACCACCGGATCTCCCGGCTTGAGGCTGGACAGGCTATTGAAGATGCGGTCGTAGTTATCGCCCTCTCCGAGCGCGACCGATTCGACCGCCGATGGCACGGTGACATCAATCTCGTTGACGCTTAAGATTACGTCCCCGCCGAGCAGCACGTCTGCGCCTTGAACAGTTACCTGGAAGGTCCCACCTTTTATCCCAAGGCGCGAGCCGATCGATCCGTCGCCGATTCGTTGGACCAGAAAGCCGGCGACCTGAGGCAGGTTCAGCGCCTTGGCAAAGTCGCCGGTCACCAGGAGACCATCGATGCCCGACCAAAATGGCTTGCGATCGAGCAGGAATCGCTTAGTGCTATTCGAGGCGGTGGCGAATGCTAAACCTTCTGAGCCTCCTGACTTGCTCATGATGGTGCTGACTATTCCAACGACCTGACCGTTCATGTCGAACATGGGACTCCCAGAGTTGCCGCCGTTTACTGCAGCGTCGGTCTGGAGAAATTCGAGATACGGCTGAGTCTCGCCGTCTTTATCCAATCGGCGCCGCCCGCTTACGTGACCGGCCGTTAAGGTCTGACTGATGCCATAAGGCGCGCCGATCACGAATATCTGATCGCCGACTTCCACCTTGTCAGAATCACCCAAAGCCACCGGGCTGATGTTTTTAGGCAGGTGTTGCAGTTGTAGCAAAGCAACATCGGCCCGAACATCAGACGCAATGACTCGCGCAATGCTGTTTTGGCCGTCAGGGAATTCCACGAGTGCCGCATCGGCGGTCTGCACGACGTGTGCGGCCGTCAGCACTTTGCCGTCGTTTGAAATAAGAACTCCCGAGCCTTGTCCGTCAGTAATCGACATAACCTGTCCGGGCACACGCGCGACATCAACGCTTTTGGTTCTGACGGTTACAACGGATTGATTGACTTTGCGAAAGGCCTCCCGCAGCTGTTGGGCAGGTGCGGTGGTATATACAGCCATCATTAGCAAACTTGGTAAGAACACGAATCCAGTTCTAATTCTCATCGTTTATCAGCCTCCTCAAAATTAGCCGTGCATTGACGGCGCGCAAGGACTGAAGCGCAACAAGTGTTCCAAGCTTTAGTCAGCTCGCCCACATCGCGATAACGGAAGAGTAGAAGTTGCGGCTGCTACCTAAAGCGCACCAAAACGACGAGCTTTTGTCGTTGGGCAATTGGATTGCCGCCGTCAGTTAGCGTTTTGGTTGGTCTAGCCCAAGCAGAGATGAATTCGTAATTTCCCGATGACTCTCGTGAAACTATGATGTAGCGACGCTTGGATCTGGGGGGTTGGGAAGTTGCTCTTACCGAGCCTTGAAAGAGTTGGCGCCATTGCCGGCTTCCAGTTGAATCCAGCGGTTGACCCAGGAAGGAAGATTTTCGAGCTTGATTTTCCGCGATTGAGCAGCGCGGAGAAACTCCATCGCTGAGCGATCCACGAAAGTAACATTCAGTAGATCAAGTGCACAGGTCTTCGATTTATTACCATTCTGGACCAACGCTTTCTCAACCTCAGGAACATACTCACTAGTGAAATGGCCGCTAAGCCTCACTCTAACAATCTCGGGAATTTCTGTCTGCTGTGTAATCTTCAACATCTTCTTTACCACTCCTCCGGTGGAATCAACGGGCTAATGGGCACGTCGTGTGCCATGGCAGTTACGAATTCCTTTTCCGAATCGCCGTTCGTTGTAATCAAGATTCTGCGTATCAACAAGAGGTTTGAAAAGAAGAGACGGCAAGGCGTTAACCTGCGGTATTTTTATGGTGAACTTCGTGAAATCACGATGTCGAGCTACCGTCTGGTGGCTGACATCGGCTGCGATCGTCAGCAGCCTTCCGCGTTATTATTAAAGATATCGTAGTTGATGTGTGGATGGATTTGATGATTCCGAGAAGCAGAAACTGATCGGTCTTTTGAGAAGTCGTTTGGTGTTCGAAGTTCGGTCCTTACACGAAAAAGATGGGGCCAAGATGGGGGCCTTACGTGTTGATATGTAGCCAGCCTAAGCGATACCTTGACGACCGCTAGGCGCGTAAATACTGGCTCAAATCGTTTCGTAAGACTACGTGATACCCTCTGCAACGTTCTTAAAATCCGTTGACCGTAAGGTTGTGTGGGTTCGACTCACACCCTCGGCACCAATACTAATTCTAAGGCTTTCCCTAACCACGAGCTCGCAACAACTCTTGTCAACGTTTTTCCACTATCGGAAGTATATGTAAGTAGGAGCCAGAAAAAATTGCAAGCGGCGAACGGCGGTCGTGCAAAGCTCTAGCCAGGGAACTAGCGTCGTCGGCACGACTAGGATATCAGAGCGATTGGTGGCCTAATAACCAAGGGGCTTGACCCTGCCGTTTCCTCCTGAATCAAACAAATGATTCTTTACCTAACGCATTTAAGGACATTTATGATTCGGAAGTATTTTCATTTGGCATTTGCGCTTTCGGTATTGCTCAGCCTGTCGGTAGGAAGCTTCACTCTCGGCAGCACTTCTTCTTATCAAAATGACGCTTTGACGGCGAGAGTCGACAAGTTGTTCGCGCAATGGGACAAGCCCAACTCTCCGGGCGGCATGCTGGCAATTATTAGATACGGAAAGATCATCTATGAACGTGGATACGGCGCGGCTGATCTGGAACACAATGTTTCGATATCGCCGGAAACCGTTTTTAACATTGCCTCAACCTCGAAACAGTTCACGGCGCTGAGTATTTTGTTGCTGGCGAGACAAGGCAAGATATCTCTTGATGATGACATTCGAAAGTACGTCCCGGAGTTGCCGAACTATGATAGCCCGATCACCGTGCGCCAGCTCATTCACCATACTAGTGGACTCCGCGACTATCTCGGCCTAATGGCCCTGGCAGGGGTGCGCCAGAAGGATTATTACGATCAAGACGACGTAATGGAGCTGATGGTGCGTCAGAAACATCTCAACTTCAAACCAGGCTCTGAGTTCTTGTACAGCAACACCGGATACGTCCTCTTATCGCTGATTGTCAAGAAAGCCAGTGGCAAGTCTCTACGTGAGTTCGCCGACGAAAACATCTTTAAGCCTCTGGGCATGAAACATACTCATTTCCAGGACGACCAGACCGAAACCATTCCTAACCGTGCCATTGGCTATTCAGTTGGGGAAGGCGGTACGTTTCGTATCAGCGAGCGTGGCAATGACATTGTTGGCGATGGCAACCTCTATACGACCGTTAACGATCTTCTTCTCTGGGATCAGAATTTTTATGACAACCGTCTAAATCAGGAAGATAAAGATTTGATCTCTCAACTGATCACTCCCGGCGCGCTCAACAATCATGAAAAGATTCAGTATGCATTCGGTTTATACATCGCCAACTACAAGGGTCTGCTCACGGCTTCTCACTCCGGCACCATACCGGGATACAGGTCTGAAATGATTCGCTTTCCCGAACAGGGATTTTCCATCATTTGTTTGGCTAACGTGAGCAACCTGAACTCTGGAAAACTCGCCTCGCAAGTTGCCGACATTTACCTCGCCGACAAGTTTAAGCCGGATGACGAGCAAAACAGGTTGCCTGCCGTTACAGCGTCGCAATTCATCAAGCTTTCTGAGCAGGAACTCTCCGCCTATACCGGAAGCTATCTTGATCCACTGACGAATGATTTCTGGCAGGTGTCTTCTGCTGAGGGCATCCTGGTAGCGGCGACGACCAAGGGAAACTTTAAGTTTGCTCCTCTCGGCAAGAATCACTTCCGATCCACAAATCTTAATCCCATAAGAGAGCTTCTATTTGAATCCTCTGCAAACAAACCGACGCTCATGCGCGTCAACACTGATGGGCGCCAGCCAATCGAATTTGAAGCTGTTACACCGGCACTACCAACGCTTGCTCAGTTTTCAGAATATGTCGGAGATTACTACAACGATGAGCTGCAAGTTACTTACAAGGTGACTCTTGAAAAAGGTCGGCTGTACCTCAGAAAGGGTTACGGCCGAATTGGAAACAACTTTAGGTCCAGGGATGAGCTGGTGCCTACAATTAAAGATCACTTCAATGGCGGCAGCATCAGCATCCATTTTGTTCGCGACCGACAAAATCGAGTTGCAGAATTCACGTTGAGTGTTGGAAGGGTGAAAGACCTTCAGTATCTCAGAAAGGCAACTTAATTGTCGGAGCACGTGCAATTCTGTTTGGTTACTACTCTGGGTCATGCACGCCTTGCTTCCTGTCACTACAATGGAGAATAGCCGTACCGGTTTTCCACCGCTTACGGCTTAGGCAGATTGCGTGCGAAGAGCTTTTCCGGAATTGGCTGGAAAGATGACGCTAAGATGACGACGTTCTGTCGCGCGACGTAACCGGACGAAGCATGACTTTGACGGCTGCCAGTCCGGTAAATATTGGTTCATCTCGTTTCGTAAAATCAGGTAAGATGCGTTCGACCGGACTTAAAATCCGTTGACCGTAAGGTCGTGTGGGTTCACTCCCACCCTCGGCACCAATCATTCTGTGCCAACGGATGAGTCCGCAACGGACTTGCTCTGCATCTGGGAGTGAGAAACGGCCCTGCCTCTCATTTTCCCTAAAACCTTTCGCCTTACTACGTTTAGTCGGGTACAATCGCCCGGCTCTACATCTCGGTCTCCATGGACATCGCAGCCGGTACCCGACTCGGCCGTTACGAAATCCGCTCTAAGCTCGGCGAGGGCGGCATGGGCGAAGTTTATCTGGCACAGGACTCGATGCTCGATCGAAAGGTCGCGATAAAAGTGCTGCCGGCAGACCTTACTAAAGACGAAGACCGCCTGAAACGCTTCGAACAGGAAGCAAAAGCAACCTCGGCGCTCAATCACCCCAACATTCTAACCGTCTACGACATCGGCGAACACGACGGCTCACCGTTCATCGTTTCTGAATTGCTTGAGGGCGAGGAGCTTCGCGAGCTGTTGGACGAAGGGCCGATAACTCTGCGAAAGGTGACGGAATATGCTCAGCAGATCGTCAGCGGTTTGTCCGCTGCGCATGAGAAAGGGATCGTTCATCGCGACCTGAAGCCGGAGAATCTGTTCATCACAAAAGACGACTGGGTTAAGATCCTCGATTTTGGCCTTGCCAAGCTTCGCGAGCCGCACACCAATATCCATGGCTCTGAGGATGCGACGCGCAAAGCTCTAACAAACCCGGGTGTAGTAATGGGCACGGTGGGCTACATGTCGCCCGAGCAGGCTCGCGGGGTGGCCGTCGATCACCGCTCCGATATATTCAGCTTTGGCGTGATCCTGTATGAGATGCTGACGGGGAATAGAGCCTTTCAGGGTGCCTCGGTGGTCGAAACGATGAACGCGATCCTCAAAGAGGACGTGCCTGAGTTAGATGATGATGACCGGCGGGTCCCGGCGTCGTTTGAAAAGATAATGCGGCGTTGTCTGGAAAAGAAGCCGGAGCATCGCTTCCATTCGACACACGATCTGGGCTTTGCACTTGAAGCGCTGTCGATGTCCAGTTCATCGGGCTCGAATCGGACGCAGGCCGTGCAGATCGCGGATACAGCGGCGATGTCGAAACGCTCGCCCTGGCGTGATCGCATCTGGATGATCGCCGCGGTGCTTTTGGCCTTATCGCTCGGAGCGGCATTGTGGGCGCCGTGGCGGTCCGCGACTCGCAGTGCACCGCTGCGGTTAACGCCGTTCTCC
>JAWWPL010000098.1:0-10418 GCA_033850605.1 Blastocatellia bacterium
AGGCCATGTCCTCCAATGTTGTTCACATCGATCCGGAGATATTAGGCGGAACGCCCGTCTTCAAAGGAACACGTGTACCCGTTGAGACTTTTTTCGACTACATCGAGGGCGGAGAACCGTTGAGTGAGTTTCTTGAAGACTTCCCAACCGTTACGCAAGAGCAAGTGCTGGAATTGTTGGAAGAAGTGAAGAGTGAAATCTTGCCATCGGTGAAAGCAGTGTGAAGATTCTGCTGGACGAGTGTGTGCCCCAGAGGTTGGCACGCTTGCTGCCTGAGCACGACGTAATAACAACCCCGCAGGCAGGTTGGGCGGGCATTACGAATGGCGATTTGCTTCAGCGAGCCTCAAAAGATTTCGATGTTTTTGTTACGGTTGACCGCAACCTCGCTTTTCAACAGAATCCGTCGAACTTGCCGCTTCCGGTTATCGTCATCCATGCGCGGTCAAACAAACTAAGAGATATACAGCAGCATCTTCCGGCGCTTCAACAGACGCTGAGTTCCGGGTTGGCTCGTCAGGTTTATCACATCGGAATACTGCGGCTGCTTGACTTGTCGAGCAATTAGACTCAATGCGGGTTTATAAAATGGTATCGCACTTTCCGGGTCGCTGGAGACAGATGAAGAGCCACAGATGAATTCGGATTTGCGCGGATAAAGGCTTGAAAACTCGCGATCTTGGCGGCTTAGAATTCTGGTTACAAAAGGTCTTCGTCGATCCGGAATCAACTGTGGCCGCTCTCTTGTTTCACTTCACATTCGGCATTGATAGAATGCACCACGGATAATTGATACGGCGGTCAATGAATAAATTCATAGAGGGTCTCGACCGGCAGTTTGCTCAGCTCCACCGTGATTCGCATAAATTGATCGAAGTGATCTCGCCCGAGTTGCTCTATCATCAGCCGCCCGGGAGATCGAATTCCTTGCCGCTGCATTCATGTGGCGAGCACCTTCTACGAAGCGCGGCCGTGGTCGAGCAGACGTTTGGCGGCATTACCACTAATCTTTGGGACGATCCGTTTGAGTGGACTCTGCCTGAGACTTTACCGACGCCGGACAAAGTCAGCGGCTATCTCGATGAAGTCGAAGCTACGCGGAAGCATGGCTTCCAATTACTGAAGAGCGATATGGATCTGGTGAAAGAAATCATGGCGCCGTCAGGCTCCACGCAACTATTACCGTTGCTGCTGGACACGCTGGCGCGAGCGGCGCATCATCAGGGCCGATCCTGGGCGACATTTGAAATTCTGCGCGCCGCAAAGAGAGATTAGATTCAGGACTGAATCATGTATTGCCCACAATGCGGTCAACAACAAGCTACGGACTCGATGCGTTTCTGCGCGCGCTGTGGATTTCCGCTTGAAGGCGCGATGGTGCTGCTGGCCCATGGGGGAATGCTTCCGCGTGATGAAAGTGCATTTGGAGAAAGAAAAATTTCGGCCCGCCGCCGAGGCGTAAAACAGGGCGCGATATTGATGCTAATCGGGGCTGTCCTGGTGCCGCTGTTGGCAGTGTTTGCCAGCTTCGCTCCGGGTCGCATTGAGATGGCGTTTGAATTCTTTGCCGCCGCCGCCGCGGTTCTTTGTTTCATGGGTGGCCCGTTGCGCATACTCTTTGCGGCGCTGTTTGAAGAGGGCGCGCCGCCGCGCCCTTACCCGACGCCTTCAACTTACGCGCAGCCGGCTATAGCACCGCCTCCCGTGCGTCTGGCGATGCCGCCCCAGTCAAACCCAACTCAAACTGCCGGCTGGAGACGGCCCCAAACTGCCGAGATCCTCCAACCTCCAAGCGTTGTGACGGATCACACCACTCGCCTTCTGGAAAAGTCAGAGCCTGAAGCAGACTAAGACACCCTCATTTTGTAAATTCAAACGCTCTGAATTCGGCGAGCTCGGTCGTTAAACGTTTATAGCCCCAAAGCACTACATGGCTCATTCGAACTGAGCCGCGAGGCGGGCGATGCGCCTCCGTACTATAGACATCTCACCTCAACGGCTTCCGGGGTAAAACGTGCCGGACTATCCATTACCCTCTGGGACGTGGAGAGCCCCGAACCCCTCAAATCTTCAAATTCCTTTGGCGAAATCCGTCCTTGCGGGCACAATCATCGCGCATGGCGAGCTCTACTGAGACAGAAATCCAAAACGATTCGTTGACGTCGCGTCTGCGCGAGCAGATCGAGCGCGAAGGCCCGATAAGTTTTTGCGATTGGATGACTGCCGCCCTTTATGACAAGCGTGACGGTTACTATTGCCGCGCGAACCGTGTGCGACAGGGCCGTGCCGGTGATTATCGCACAGCGCCGGAAAGCAGCCCACTGTTTGCCGCAACCTTTGCCCGCTATTTTTCCAGTCTATATTTTCAGCTCGGCGAGCCCGGCTCATGGAGCTTGTGCGAAGCCGGCGCGGGCTCCGGTGAATTTGCATACGGAGTTCTGGCCGCGCTACAGACTAATTGTCCGCGGGTTTTCGCCGCAACGAATTACTTGATCGATGAAGTGAGCGCAGACGCACGCTTGTGCGCCGCGGATCGTCTTGCCGAGTTCTCGGCCCAGATAAGGTTTGAAAGACTTTCAGAAATTCACCAGCCCGTCGGCGCGGGGATCATTTTTTCGAATGAGCTGATCGACGCATTGCCCGTGCACCGGGTTACCTTCCGCGCGGGGAAATTACGGGAGCTTCGTGTCGGAATTAGCTCGAGCGGTTTTGTCTGGGTTGAGTGTGATCCAGACCAACGCCTGGAAGATTATTGTCGACGCGCAAAAATTCAACTAAAAGAAGGTCAGATCACGGAGGTCAACTTCGCAGCCGAAGATTTTGTAGCGCATGCGGCGTCCAGTCTGGAACGCGGTTTCATAATCACCGTGGACTATGGCGCGGAGCGGGTCGAACTGCTGAATGCACCGCATCGATTTCAGGGGACCTTGCGAGGTTTTCATCGGCATCGACTTATTGACGATGTTCTGGCGAAACCCGGTGAACAGGATCTGACGACCACCGTCGACTGGACCCAAATACTCGAGGCCGGAGCCGCCGCCGGTCTTCAGGCGCTGCGTTTTGAACGGCTGGATCAATTTCTCCTGAGCGCCGGTTTATTGGAAGAGTTGGAAACGCGGACCGGCCAATTGACCGATGCTCAGGCTCTGCGGTTACGCACGAGCGCTCGCGAGATGATCATGCCGCACGGCTTAGCAGCTTCATTCCAGGTTCTGGTGCAGCAAAAAACAGCGGCTGGAATCTAACGCTCTGGCTCCTATATCGTTACCGTACCGATCAGAGATGAGGTCAGTACCCGGGAGCGGTAGCAACCGGGTCTTGATGTCGGCGAGTGTCAAAATGATCAGAGGGTAATGACCTCGCCCGGACGACGTGGGGCTGCTGATGCTACTAAGAATTTAGTTGACAACCCGGACAACCTCTTCTATGCTCCTAAGCTCTTAGGAGTTGATCGATCTAATGGCGCGACGAAAAAGTGAAAACTTGACACCGCTGGAGCTGGAGATCATGCACGTCCTTTGGGAAATTGGCGCGGCCAATGTGCAGACCGTCCAACAGCACCTACAGCGCGAATTGGCCTATACCACGGTCCAGACCATGCTCAACATTCTTCATCGCAAGGGCAAAGCGAAGCGGACGCTCAAAGAACGCGCATATTTTTACAAGCCCGCGGTTAGCCGCAGCCAGGTTGTCGGTCAGCACATGAGCGACATCGTCGAACGTTTGTTCGGCGGATCGGCGGAAAGTCTGGTCATGAGCCTGGTCGAAACCAAACACCTGACGCCGAAAAAACTGGAGCGGCTGCAAAAGCTGCTGGAAGAAGGTCGCGAAGGAAAGAAATGAGAATCGGCGTACAGCTGCTTTTGACGGTTCTGCTGAATGCCTTCTGGCAGATCGCGCTGGTCGCCGGCTTCGCCGCGGTATGTGATTGGTTGTTGACCGGGACCGCCGCCCGCTATCGCCATGCGCTTTGGATAGCGGCGCTATTCTTTGCCGTGGCCTTACCGGCGCTTAGTTCGGCGAGCCTGATCAAGACCTACCTGAGTTCTAAACCAGGACCGGAGCCGTCAATCGCCAGCGCGCCTGTATTTGTTACCAGGATGTCTTCACCCGAGCTCGATTCATTGGAACCGGCGGCGCCGGCAGAGCCCATGTCACCCGCGGCAGTGGGAACGGTTCGGCGAAACTTTTTAGCATCGCCTATTCATTTGAACAGGAATCTGGCAGCGCTCCTGGCCGGATTGTATGCACTCTTTTTGCTCTTTCGCATGGGCCAATTGATCCGTGCCTGGCAGAGAACGAAAAGGATTGTGCAGGGCGCCTTCACCTTTGAATACACGGCGCCCGTCGAAGCGATAATTGAGAAGTGCCAGACGGCAATTGGTGTCCATCGCGTACGGATCCTCGGCTCGACCTCAATACCTGTGCCCGTCACTGTAGGAATAATCAAGCCGGTGATCATTCTGCCCGAGCATTTGCTGCGTGACATCGACGCAGAAGTCTTGACCACAGCGATAGGCCATGAATTGGTGCACGTCTCGCGGCGTGACTATCTGGCTAATCTGGTCTACGAACTCATTTACCTACCGTTATCCTTTCATCCGGCCATGGCCCTGGTGCGACGACGAATCAAGCAGACCCGCGAACTCTGTTGTGATGAATCGGTGGCGACCAAACTGCTCAGGGCGGAAACTTACGCTCGTTCGCTCGTACGTTTAATCGGCTCGGCGCCGATCGGACCGCGTTTGGCGCCGGACACTACAATCGGCCTCAGCGAATCCGACATTCTGGAGGTAAGAATTATGTCATTGCTCAAGACACCAACCTTGACCGCGCGGCGTAAGCGACTGCTGCTAATTACCGCGACATTGCTCCTGGTTGCGCCGTGTGTAGCGGCTACGGCATTCGCGCTGAGTTTCGACATTAGCCAGCGGCAACCCGTCGTTGCCTTGCCATCTGCGGCCACGACCGAGCGCGAGAATCAGCAGCGGCTGCGCCTGCGTGCAGAATTGAAGCAAACGTTAACTGTATTGAAAGAACAAAAGCGAGTCGCTCCCGAATCTGAACGGCCTGAAATTGAAGCTCGGCTGCGCGAAGTGCAACGCAATTTAGAAGAGCTTGAACGCCTGAGGCCCGACTCCGAAGCGCGCTTGCAGGAAGTGCAGCGCGCTTTGGAATTGCATGCCCGAACGCTACAGGAGTATTACCGGAAAAGCCCGGAGCAAGCGCAAAAGCGGCTGGAAGATTTGCGCGCGACTATGGCGCAATGGGAAAAGGATCGACCCGCGGACGAGGCCCGGATGAAGGAGGTTCGTGAAAAGATCGCTGAGATGGAAAAGCTCTACACGCCGGAGAGAGAGCGTGAAGTAGAGAAAACGATTGCGGAGATGCAGAAGGTCGAGGTTGACCGGAAGGCCAGGGTAATCTATCACGTTGAGCCTGAATACACCCCGGACGCCCGCGAAAAAAAGATCGAGGGAACGGTGGTGTTGACCTTAACGATTGATCACGAAGGTCTACCGCAAAACATTCAGGTTAAGAAATCTCTTTATCCCTCGCTTGATCAAAGCGCCATTGAAGCTGCTCGCAGAATGCGTTTCGAGCCGGCGATCAAGAATGGTCAGCCCGTTTCTGTGTTCATATCGGTCGAGTTTAATTTCGCCGTTGAATCGCATTCCAAACAAGAGCTTGAGGAGATCGAGAAACGCGCCGCCGAAGCGCGCGCGACCCAGGGCGAGTCCTCCGTGCGTGAGATGAAAATGCGCAGGGAGCTGACGGAACAACCAGGGCGAACCGAGCGGGCCCGCGATCTAACTCGAGGTGCGGTTCTTTCGATGGATCGAGCGATTCAAATCGCCACCAGCCTGGTGCCCGGCAAAGTTCTCGCCTGCAGCCTTGGCCGTGACGGCGACAAGATCTTTTACCACGTCATAATCATAGGCGGTGACGGCGATAAGAGTACGACCACCTATGTCTGGGTTAGTGCGCTTGACGGCCAGGTTCTGAAGACGGAAAAAGAAGAGCCTCGCAAGGAAGAAGCCTCGACCGAATTGGCGCCAAGGGCACAGATTTCCGGCGGAGTGTTGAATGGTAAAGCGGTCAGTCTGCCCCAACCCGAGTTTCCCGCCATCGCCAGGTCCGCACGTGCCTCAGGTGAGGTGACGGTCCAGGTAATAGTGGACGAAACCGGCAATGTTATTGCAGCGTACGCGGTGTCGGGTCATCGGTTGCTGCAAGCGGCAGCGGTTAGGGCGGCGCGACAGGCGAGCTTCAGCGCAACTCGCTTGAATGGCGAGCCGGTGAAGGTTTCGGGAGTTCTTGTCTATAACTTCGTCGCGCAATGAAGCACCGGCGGGCCTGGTACGGGACAAAATCTAAAACGGTCTAACGGTCTCCCTTTCGAATCCAATCGCGAATTACCGAGCTAAGTCTGCCGGCATCGATAGGTCCGGACCCGCCATCAGACTTGGAGAAAAGTGACTCATGAAGCGGATCATTTTCCTTGTCGCCTTATCATTGTTCCCCGGTCACAGCTTCTCGCAACCCGCGGCGGGATGGCTTCGATCCAGCACGTCGAATCACAAGCACTTCGAGATTCGGGTGAAGCCTTTTATTGATCTTTATTTTTTCGTTTACAAAGTTTCCTCCGGCTCAGTCACTCCGCCCGCGATCGAGGGCCTCGATCAGGCAGTAGCAGCGGCGCGCCAGGTTCCAATCTTTCTGCCGCTCATTAATAAGCTGGCTCTGTTCCGCTGCAACAATGCAGCTGACGCAGAGCGTGCGTTCGGACAATTCCCTGAGAACTTCAAAACGCGCACCGGCGGGATGATTCCGCTGCGCGAAAGGGCGGTCCATCTCGCGCGCACCTTAGCCGTCATCGAACGCGCGTTCCTTCAGAAAGTCTGGCCGCAACACAAAGCTGCGATTCGGCAGGCTAAGTTAAGAATTACACGAGACCTGCAGCCAAAGGAGCAGGAACTCTTTGCCTATTTCACCGGCCACCTCGGATTCGAAAATGCAGACTATGTCGTTCCCATCTATCTTGTTGCCGAGGGCCCGTGGCCGGCAGCACTTACGGCGAACAGCGACGGGCGCAAACATGGCGCATGTCTGGTGAACGTCGGAGATAGTCAGGGTGCACATCTTTTTGATGCGATCTTGCATGAGTCAATTCACGCTCTCAATTTGGAGACGGAAGGGAATGGCAATGTGCTCGTAGATCTCCGCCGGCGATTATTAGAGGCTGGGTTTGACAAGAATGATCTGATTGTCCGCGAAGGTCCACACATGCTGGTCTTTATTCAAAGCGTGGAAACAGTGCGCAGGTTTTTGGATGCATCATACTTGCCATACACCGAAGGCGTTTTCGCCCGACCTGGCATCAAGCCACTTATTAACGCAGAGCTATCGATTTGGACGGCATATCTGGACGGCAAGTCTTCCCGCGAAGACGCGCTGAATCAGATCGTCAATGAATTTGTTAAGACTCGCAAAGATGCGCCTGCAAAGGATCAGGATTAGGTAGATCAGGGCCTTCCGCGATCGGTTCCGCGAACCGAGTCGCATTGATATTATGTTGTCATCATACGTGCGATCTCTCAGCCATAATGGGCTCCGCCCAATTCTGTTCGCGCTCGGGTAGTGATGCAGTTCGAGCCGGTAGTTCAGAGTTCAGTCTTTACGCTGCGGTTTTTCCTAATCAACGCAAACTAAAGTTTGAAGTCAAAACTGCATTAGTACCCGTGTCCGGGTAAAGGCGGGCATTAGACCGGCTCGGTGTTAAAGTAGGCGCGAAAAACCGAACTCCCGACCGTCCGTATCCAGCAGAGGTCGATCAGATGAATGAACTTAGTCTTGCTTTAACTTTCATATTGATTCTTTCTTCCTCCGTCGCTGCCCAGCAAACCGCACCTGCTGCTGCTTCTGGAAAAACGACCAAAGCACCTGCCAAAGAAGAGGTCGATCCGGAAGTCCTGCAGCGCCGCTCTCTCGCACTCTCGCTGCTGCAATCCCTGTCGATCGAAGCGCGCAGTTATAGTGATGAACCTTTGCGCGCCCGGGTGCAGGCGCGAATTGCGGACGCACTTTGGGATCAGGACAAAGAGGCGGCACGGGTACTCTTTCGCAGGGCCTGGGACGTTGCGGAAGGCCTCGAGCTTGGTGTTGCTGCTGGCAACTCAGGCAATTCGGTTCCCGGGAGATTAGCCCAGGGCCAATCTCGACCACGCACAAACCTTCGCCGGGAGATTGTGCAGTTAGCAGCGCGACGGGACCACGCGCTGGGTGAAGAATTCCTGGCGAAGCTGACAGCTAAAGGCCCAGCCAGGCAGACCGACGATCCAACTACTAATCGTCAAGAATTGTCGTCGGCTGAGATTGCGGAAAGGCTGAGGCTGGCAAATGGTTTTCTCGAGTCGGACAATCTCGAGCGTGCCCTGCAGTTTGCCGATCCGGCGCTAACACGTGTCACCATGGGTTCGATCAATTTTCTGGTGACGCTGCGCGATAAAAACGCCGCCGCGGCCGATCAACGTTTCGCGGCGCTGCTTTCAATGGCCGCGGCCGACCCGGCGTCAGATGCAAATACGGTTTCGCTGCTGACGTCCTACGCTTTCACGCCCTCGATATACCTGGTTGTTTCGCCGACCGGCATTCCGTCCAGCAACTCTTATTTTTCGCATCCCGCGCCTGATTTAGCTCCCGCACTGCGCCGAAACTTTTTGCAGACAGCAGCAAACATTCTGCTCCGTCCCTTTGCCCAACTGGATCAATCCTCGGCAGGCCGTGCGGGTACCTATTTCATCGCCGTTCGTTTGCTGCCGTTGTTTCAGCGTTTTGCCCCCGATTTGGCGTCGGCAATCAGCGCGCAGCTGGCGGCTCTCGGGCCGGAAGCTTCACAAGCTACGGCCAATGCGGGAGACCGAGCGGTAAATCGAGGCATGACGGGCGACGGCCAGCGCGATGGAATCGACGACGAGTTAAAGGATGATTTGGATCGCGCGCAGGGCGCGGACACTCGCGATCGCGCTTATGCGTTCGCGGCGATGAGGGCGGCTGACGAAGGCGATCCTCGGGCTCGGGATTTGGCCGATAAGATTGAAGACCTGGACACGCGCAAAGGGGTCCGCACCTTCGTCGACTACAACTACATCGGCACTTTGATAAGGAAGAAGCGCGTTGACGAGGCGCTCCTGCTCACGCGCAAAGCGGATCTGCCGCATACTCTGCGCGCTCATTTCCTCACGCAGGCGGCAGCGATCCTAGCCAAGAGCGATCGCATACGGGCAATGGAACTTCTGAGTGAGGCTTTGACGGAAGCGCGTCGAATTGATGCCGGTACGCCGGAACGCGCTTATTCTCTGGTCGCGTTGGCGGCGCAGTTTTCGAAGTTAGACAAAACGCGTGGTTGGGAACTATTAAGCGAAACAATTAAGGCCGCCAATGCCGTGGCGGATTTTACCGGCGAGAATGGACATACTTCGGTAACCCTGGAAGGGAAGTTCAGCATTCGGCTAAGCACCGAATTGGTCACACCCACTGATTTGGCTAATCTCTTTGCCACCCTCGCCGAAGACAATTTCTATCAGGCCATGGACGCCGGTAAGTCGTTTACGGGTGATGCACCGCGCGCGCTGGTGACAATCTCGCTCGCTCGCGCAACGTTCGCAGACAAACGGCCGGTTAGCAAAGCGCGATAACCGCGAAGCGGTTACGTAATCCAGCCCAGGGTTGCCGCGGTTGCGCGGCTACCCTGGGTTTTAGTCGCCCGAGTAAGACGCAACCCCAACGGGGTTGCGGGGTCCTTTCGGAGAGCGCACCAACGATCATCCGCATGAGTCGCGCGCTTCCTTGGGCTCAATTATTTGTGTAGAACCGGTACAGGAAACAAAGCGAGCCCGCCAGCGGGCGACAGCCAAATCATCACGATTGACGTTTTGCAATCGCGACCGCTATCGCCCGACTTCGCGGGCTCAATTGACATTGGTGGCTTTGATGCTGGGGCTTACGCCCCAGGCTTTATGCTGCCGCCCGCTCCGCGAGCTTCGATAAGAAGTCCGAATTAAGACAGAGCCCTCCCTCACGGTCGGGCTAATGCCCCGAACGTTAAGACGAGACGAATTACCGCTCCGGATCTTCATCCGCCACGCGATACTTCTCCTTCTCTTTCTCCCGCTGCAAATACGGAATGCCCTTCTCCATCCACTCAGGCGCGGGCGCGCCTTTCAAAAAGTGATCGAAGAACTCCTGCAAACGGCGCGTATAGTCTTTCTGATTCATCCGCTTGCGCAGGCCGTGCTTCTCGCCGTTGTAGCTGAACATGTAGGCCTCTTTGTTCAGGCGTCGCAGCGCGAGAAAGAACTCGATACCCTGATACCAGGGCACCGCGTCGTCTTCGTCGTTATTAATCATCAAGAGCG
>JAWWPL010000294.1:0-4959 GCA_033850605.1 Blastocatellia bacterium
CAGCGCCAACTATACTATCCAAGGGTATTCTCTTAGATAGTCTGAGCGGGCGGCGCCCGCTGGCGGACAGGATGTCCGCGCTCCCCTTCAAATTCAGAAATCGAGACGCACACCCAGACGAATCTGACGCGGTCGCATAGTGCGTGTAGCGACCAGGAACGAATCGAGGAAAGCCTGTTTCGTGACGGCTGAAGACGTGGGACCAAAGGCGCTGAAGTCGATGAACTCGCTGCCAAAGCTGAAGACGGTTTTGTTGAGTACGTTGTCGAACTCGACAACCGGGCGCAACGTAATCTTTTCCGTAATTTTGAATTCGCGCGTCACGTTGAGATCGAAAACGAAAATTCCCGGACCGATGCCGGCGTTGCGAGGCAGGTTTCCCGTCTCGCCGATCGTCGGCAGATTGAACTGATTCAGAAGCGATGCATCAAAGGCCTGGCCCGGACGGCGCGATTTCAGCGTGCTGGTGTCACCCGTAAAGTTAGGCCGGTCGTTGCCGACATCATCGAGATTGCGATCATCGCCGCCCAGTCCCAGATTAAAGGGCGCGCCTGACGCTAGCCGCAAAACCGGCGAGAAGCGCAGTTTGCCCAGAACCTTTGGCATCTCGATTGTTGCCGAGAGAGTAAAGCGGTGGCGGCGATCCTGCAGACCGCGGGCCCGCTCGCTGCGGAAATCTCCCGCAATCAGCGCGTCGGAAGTGTTGACGATGCCATCGTCCCTCAGGAAAGAAAGCGTATAAGCCGCGCGAAACGAAAAGCCTGCGCCGTTCTTCGCCCGCTTAAATCGATTGCGCAACTCGAGTGTCAAGCCCTGATAAAAACTGTTGCCGACGGGGATCAATTGCTCGACTTCACCTTTTGTTGGGTCGGGCCGTAATCCATTCAAAGCGGCCAGTGCCGCGTTCACCGAAGTCGTCGAGGTAAACGAGTTGAGGTTGACGAGCGAGATCGGCACGCCGAACTCCGAAATACGCACGACTGAATTTGGATTGCTGGAATCAGTCGGTGACAACACAAAGCGCACCAGATCGCCGGCGGTCGAAGTATTCAGAACCGGCCGGACACCTCCGGGTTTGTTGAGAAAGTTGGTGAAGTCGCGCGATGCCAGATAGGTCGTAAAGTTCTTGAATTCTTTTGGCAGCACCGGAGCGTTGACATTGAACTCGCGCCAGAGATGCAGACCGCGATTCCAGGTGTAGTTAGCTTCAAAGACAAAGCCGGCGATCTCGCGCTCAAAACCGAGACTCGCCTGATAACTTTCGGGAATGTGAAGCTCAGGATCGAGACGCCGCGTGAATCCCGAATTAAGGACTCCCAACTGCTTGACCATAGGCGAGTCGACGGTCAGCGTTTGGGGAAAGTGAAGATTCGCGGCGAGGAAGGCGCGGCGCTGGGCGTTGGTCATCAACTTGCCAGTGGCCGGATCAATCAGAGTGTCGGTATCAAAGAACAGTTGTTGCTTGCCCAGGGTAAAGTCATCAATGGTGCGCAACAAGGCACGGTTGTAAAAGACTCCGGCGCCGCCCCGGATGACCGTCTTGCCGGTCTGGAAGGGATCGTAAGAGAAAGCCACGCGCGGTGCGAAGTTATTCTTGTCAGCCACGATGGTCTCGTTCTCGTAGCGCAGGCCATAGCTTAAGACCAGGTTTGGCTTCAACCGCCATTCATCCTGCACAAAGAGTCCGGTGTAGGTATTGTGCTGAGTGGAAGTTGTCAGAAAGTTTTGCCGGAAACGGCTGGGCAGGTTCGCCAGAAAATCGCCGGCGCTATCGAAATCCCACGTCCCGCTGACATCACTCAGATCGATGAAGGTGGAAGTTATTCTTTGCACGTCGCCGCCCAACTTGATCGAATGGTTGCCATTGAGATAAGAAAAAATCTCCTGGAATTGAAAGCGCGTTTCGCGCCGATCACTAGATCCACTGGTGGAACTGCCGGCCACCAGCGTCCCGCTGGCCAACTTCAAAGGATCGTTAATTCCAATCAGGACCACCGGCGAGCGCGTGCCACCCGTCGCGACAACGGCGGGCGTGAGGCGTGAAAATTGAAAACGTGTCTGGGCCACGGCCTGCGCCGAAAAAACATAATTATCGAGCCAGGCGATAGCGTCGGTGTTCCGTGTTTTTCCTTCCAGGGCCTGTGCCAGCCGGTCGCCGCCGCCAAACTGTCGCAGGTTACGCAAACGGCCCAACTGATACAGCAGCTGCCCGTTGTGGATTTCGCTGAACTTGTGATCGATGCGCGTGGTGAAGCTCCGTTGGCGTTCCGGCGTACTCACCGAAGTAATGAAAGGCGCGACCAAGGCGTTTAAGGCGGGCGCCGCAGCGTTTTCGGTTCGTTGGGCTGACAAGTCCGTCGGCGCAGGTAATGGAAACAGAGGGTGCTGCTGCACAGGCACCAATGTGTTGATTAACGTCGAGTCCAATACCTCGTCATACTCATAAGCGGTGAAAAAGAATGTGCGGTTGCGGCCGTTGTACAGTTTCGGAATGACTAATGGTCCGCTGAAGGTGAAGCCAGGATCATGTTCCTGTAAAGGCAGTCGCGATAATCCGAGCGAATTGTTTTTCCACGTATTGGCATTCAAAGATTCATCGCGGAAAAAATAAAAGGCCCGGCCGTGATACGTGTTCGCACCACTTCGGGTCAGCAGGTTGACTCGGCCGCCCGAAGCACGACCGTACTCGGCCGCAAACTGGTTGCGGATGACTTGCACTTCTGCGACCGCTTCGATCGATGGGGTGAAGCGCTCGCGAGCTCCACGGTCGTCATTGTTGTCGAGACCGTCGATCGTGATGTTGTTGGAATACGCGGTGCCGCCGGAAAGCGAAAAGTTTCCCGCTTCCTCAGGAGTCACGCGCGCGCTGGTGCGCTCCTCGGCCAGGTCGCGGGTCGAGAGCGGCTCTTCAAACACGCCGGCGAGAGTGAAAATTAGATCGAGTGGTGAGCGGGTATTGACTGGTAACGATTCAAGCTCGCCGGTGGTTAGGGTACCGCCCACAACAGTTCGCGTCGTATCGACTTGAGGTGCTTCGGCGACACTTACGACCACAGACTCAGCAGTAATCGAGGCCGGCTTCAGAATGAAATCCAATTTGACGTTCTGTCCGGAAAGCGTGTTTAGATCGGCCTTTTCTTCAACGGCAAAGTTTGTAGACCCAGCCTTGACGTTGTAAACGCCAGGCGGCAATTGGATCAGCCTGTATTGTCCATTGGCATCGGTGACAACTGTTCGCTCGATCCTGGTGGCCTTAATTGTGGCGGTAACGGTCGCCCCGGGTATCATCGCCCGATTTTGATCAGTCACGCTGCCGCTGATCGTGACGTTGTCGAGATCCTGCGCCTGCAAAGGGCAGGGCCTAAGACACACGAACACAGTCAGCAGAAAGAACGCGAAAGTAGAGGTTGCCGCAAGCCGCATGGGGAGCTGGTTTGCTAAGAGGCTTGGCAGTCCGTGTCCTGTTTGAGAGATTCCTCCGGCAGACAGACGATCCACGAAACTAGACGAAGCTGAAAAGTCTTGTTCATGCGGTTTCGGGTGACTTCGTGTTCGTTCTTGTCGAAGCAGAAGAAAGCACGAAAACAAATCAGGGACACTGCCGCCTCCGATCATCAGACTGCGCACAGCACTTCGATCCTAGTCTGTCTGTCAACCAGACTTTGATGGCGCTGCCATCGAGTATCAGAGAAATGATTTAGCGCCATTTGCCACTAGCGGCGCGCGCTTTTTTGGGAACGACCGATCGATGATGCTGTTTGGAGACGGCGCACCGGTTTCGCGTGATGGTTTTCAATAGCAGATTCGTCAGCGTGCTGAAGCGAGGGCTTGTGGGATTCGTACTATGAGCAACACAACCCTTGGGACACTGCGACCTCAGAGAAATAGTTGACAACGACGTTGCAAGAGCGTATACGAGCTTCTGCCGCCACACCTTAGCTTGATTTGATCCGCGGCCCTCCCAGTCAGGTGAGAGTTTTGCTGACGGGTTGCGGATCAGGCGGAAATCAGAATTAGTGCGCTAAGAGCCCCAGGCTTCCAGCACAATTGTCCTTAGCGCTTTCAGCCTCGCAGGTATTCAAAACTCTCAATCACCCAGTTGGAGAACTCGTATGAGCACAAAAAAATCCAAATCTAAAAAAGCTGGCCCGAAAACCAAAGCCTCAGCCAGAGGCAAGGCAAGTCAATCAGCACTCCCGACAAAAATCTTTGCGAACGTCTCTCCGCACTCCCTAGGCGGAGTGTCGATGTTCGAAGGCCAACACCAGATACATGCCGGGACCGTAACCAACTTCTTTTCGGACGGCGAGATTGTTAACGCCGCCGTGACGCGGTTGCAGGAAGCCGGATTCGAGATTCTGCAGATTTCACCGTTGACCATCAATATTGCCGGGACGGCCGCGCAATACCGGCGCGCCTTTGGCACCGACATCGTTGTCCAGGATCGACCGGTGATCAAATCGGGCGCGAAAAAGGAGGTCGGACAGTTTCTCGACTCGCCGGACACGAATACGTCCGGCCTGATCCAAACCCAGGGAACAAAATTCGAAGACACTGTCGAAGGCGTGGCGCTGGAAGAGCCCCGTTACTACATGGCCGCACCTTCAATGTTCGGGCCGCTAAAGTCTTACTGGCACCTGCGACTTCCCGGAGATGTGTCGCTGGCCTGCAACGCCGACAAGGCGCATCGAGCGGGGATTACAGGCAAGGGAATCAAGGTGGCAATGTGCGACAGCGGTTGGTTCAAACATCCTTACTTTGTCGGACGCGGATACAAAGCCGCACCGGTTGTGCTGGGTCCTGGGGCGACGCTACCCCTCAAGGATGAGGTGGGCCATGGCACGGGCGAATCGGCCAACATCTTTGCAAACGCCCCGGACATTGATTTCGCTCCGGTGAAGATGAGTTTTGTGAATTCAACCGGCGGCTTCAACGCAGCGGTGGGTCTGGCCCCGAACA
>JAWWPL010000309.1:0-5873 GCA_033850605.1 Blastocatellia bacterium
AACGATGAAGATAGCAGTAGCAATGTCAGGCGGCGTCGATTCTTCCGCGGCGGCCGCGATTCTCAAAGAGCAGGGCCATGAGCTGGTCGGCTTTACGATGCAGTTGTGGAATCAGAACCGCGGCATCAGCGTGGACGAGAATGGTGAGTCCCTGCCTTCGCGTTGTTGCTCACTCGATGACGTATACGATGCCCGGCGCGTGGCTGAAGAACTGGGCTTTCCCTTCTATGTACTCAATCTGGAGCGCGAGTTTGAGCGCGACGTGGTGCAGCCGTTCGTTACCAGCTATCTAAACGGCGAGACACCGATCCCCTGCGTGGCCTGCAATAGCCGGCTGAAGTTTGCCTCGCTGGATCGTCTGGCGCTCAGCCTGGGTTGCGAGAAAGTGGCGACAGGTCATTACGCGCGAGTTGAATTCGAACCGGCGGCTAATCGTTACCGGCTCTTGCGCGGACGCGATTCGCAAAAAGATCAGTCTTACTTTCTTTGGGAGCTGACGCAGGATCAACTTTCGCGTTCGATGTTTCCGCTGGGTGAGATGTCCAAGCCTGATGCGCGAGACGCGGCGCGTCGCAACGAACTCGCCGTGGCCGACAAGTCTGAGTCGCAGGAAATCTGTTTTGTGCCGGACGGTGACTACGCAGGATTCATCGATCGCTATCTTGCCGCCGATAATCAAGCGGAGCGCCTGCCGGGCACGGGAGAGATTATCGGCACGAATGGCGACGTAGTCGGCGAGCACGCCGGCATTCATCACTACACGATCGGCCAACGCCGCGGTATCGGTATCTCCAGCGCGCAGCCACTGTACGTCACGGGAATCGACTCAGCCAAAAATCGCATCATCGTTGGTAGCCAGGAAGAATTGTTACGCGACGAATTTACGGCTGCCGGTGTTAACTGGATCGCTTTCGCTGATCCCGATGAGCCGGTTCGTGCCGAGGTACGCGTGCGCTACCGTCACACGGCTGAGCCGGCCGCGATTAGACCTTTACCCGACGCGCGTGTGCACGTGAAGTTCGACGAACCACAGCGCGCGATTACTCCGGGACAGGCGACGGTCTTTTATCGTGGTGATGAAGTTGTGGGTGGCGGCTGGATCATTAAGATATAGGACCTATTCCACCCATAGGGCCTATATTGAACTCCAAAGATCGCTGCTGCCTAAACCTTTTCCCCCACCTGCTCGTACTCACAATCAGTCAGAATTCTTAGGAAATAACAGGAAAACCGCTTATGGCCATGTCAACAACTCGCAAAGTCGTGCTCACCATCGGAGGCATTCTGCTCGGCCTCCTGCTTATCTGTGCGGTCGGGATCGCGATCATTGTTTCCGCACTGCGCGGCAATCAACCATCGATTCGTGATAACAGCGTGCTGGCGCTGAAGATTTCGGGCGCGCTGCCTGACTATGTTCCGGACGATCCTTTTCGGCGTCTGTTCGGCGGACAACCGCAGTCTCTCAGCAGCCTGATGACGCAATTCCGCAAAGCAAAGGCCGACAAACGTATCTCAGCTGTGTTGCTGGATATCGACATGTCGGAAGCGGGCTGGGCCAAGTCGGAAGAGATTCGCGGGGCGATTGCAGACTTTCGCACGTCGGGCAAACCGGTCTATGCCTACATGGAAACGGGTCTCAACAAGGACTACTACATTGCCACTGCGTGCGACAAGATTTTTGTGCCGCCGCCGGGTGAACTGTTCACGATCGGCCTGGCGGCTGACGTAATGTTTTTCCGTGGCTCCCTGGACAAGCTGGGCATCTATCCCGACATCTACCAGATTGGAAAATACAAAAGCGCGGCTGACACGTTCACCAAGAAAGAGATGACGCCCGCCCATCGCGAGTTCATTAACTCTCTGCTAGATGATTTGTATGGCCGCTACATCGACGGGATCGCCAAAGCGCGCTCAAAAACTCCCGATGACATGAAGGCGCTAATCGATAACGCGCCGTACACGGCGGCGCAGGCGAAAGACGCGGGATTGATCGACGGCACTTTGTATCGCGACGAGGTTGAGAAAGAGCTGAAAAAGCGTCTCGGTTACAAGGACAGCGACGACCTGGCCATCGCCAAGGCCGGCGACTACCGAAAGATTTCACAGGAGTCTTTGGGATTGAACAAGGGCGAGCGAGTCGCGGTGGTTTACGCTGCGGGCGATATCACTTCCGGTCGATCGACTTTCGGCGGCTCGGGTGAAGAGACAATCGGATCGGAGTCTTTGGTGAGGACGCTTAACGAAGCCCGTGACGACAAGGGCATCAAGGCGATCGTTTTGCGGATCGACAGTCCAGGGGGATCCGGATTGGCTTCCGATATCATCTGGCGCGCGATTGAGTCGGCCAAAGAGAAAAAGCCCGTCGTCGTTTCGATGGGCGACG
Organism: Blastocatellia bacterium; assembly: GCA_033850605.1. Taxonomy (GTDB): domain Bacteria; phylum Acidobacteriota; class Blastocatellia; order Pyrinomonadales; family Pyrinomonadaceae; genus UBA11740. The sequence continues at coordinate 2,384 of JAWWPL010000309.1, forward strand.
TGGCCGCGTCTGGCGGTTACTACATCGCTTGTAACGCAAACAAGATCGTCGCCGAGCCTTCAACGATTACCGGATCGATAGGTGTCCTCGGCGGCAAGCCGGTCGTCAAAGGGTTTTATGACTGGATCGGCGTGACCAACGAGTACGTGCTGCGCGGCAAAAACGCCGGCATGTTCCGCGAGACTGAGAAATTCAGCGATACCGAGCGCGCGAAGTGGGAAGGGTTCCTTGGATCAACCTATGACGATTTCATATCAAAAGTCGGTAAAGGCCGCGGCAAAGAGAAAACCTACATCGATTCGATCGGGCAGGGCCGTGTCTGGACCGGCAGCCAGGGGAAAGAAAGAGGCTTGGTCGATGAATACGGCGGGCTGGATAAAGCCATTGAGATCGCCAAGCAACTTGCCAAAATCCCCGCCGACCAGAGCATTCAGCGGGTGAATCTGCCAAAGCCGCCCAGCTTTTTTGAACAACTCATGAACACCGGTGACGAAGGCGACGGCGACGCAACCAGTGCGCAGGCTAAACAGCAGGCCGCGATTCTTGACGCCATGCCCGCTGATGTGCGGCGAGCGGTCCGTTACGCGCAGCTGCTCGATCACTCAAGGAGCGGTGAAGCGATTTATATGCTGCCGTTTGATCTGCGCATCCGATAATTCTGTAGCACAGGCTGCCAGCCTGTGATCAGAACGTTGAGGTCACAGACTGAAATCTGTGCCACGGTTCAAAATCATTTGCGAATCCTATTGGTAGAAGACGAGCCGCGCATGGCGCAAGTTGTCGCGAAGGGTTTGCGTGAGCATTCCTACGCAGTCGACCTGGCCGCCGACGGCAACGCGGCGCTCTATCAAACCTCGATTAACGATTACGATCTGATTCTGCTTGACGTGCTGCTGCCCGGCCGGGACGGATTTGAGGTCTGTCGCGAATTGCGCGCGCGTGGTAATGCGACGCCGGTCATGATGTTGACGGCGCGCGCCACGATCGACGATCGAATTACCGGACTCGATGCCGGTGCGGACGACTATCTGACAAAGCCCTTCTCTTTTCGCGAGCTGCTGGCGCGGGTCAGGGCGTTGCTCAGACGCGAGCCCCAGCTTCATCACGATCTGGTGCAACTCGACGATCTGCTCTTAGACGGCACCAGTCATCGAGTCTCTCGCGCCGCTCATGAAGTCGATCTCACGGCGAAAGAATATGCTTTGCTCGAATACCTGGTGCGGCGCGCAGGCCAGTTGGTTACCCGGGCCGACATCGCGGCCCACGTCTGGGACGAATCGTTCGATCCTTTCTCAAACACGATCGAGGTTTACGTCAATCGGTTGCGCAAAAAGATCGATGACCAGCATCCCGTCAAGCTGATCCACACCCGTCGCGGCGAAGGCTATATCCTCGACCCTCGACCCACGCCTGAGAAACTCTAATAGTCACGCAGAGAGCTGCGGCGGCCGACGATGGTGAGTGATTCCTCATCGTGCTGGGAGCGCGGACGGCTCGTCCGCATGAGCGCGAAGCGCGAAAGCCGTCGCTCGCTTCCACGCAAAGAAAGAGTATGAGGCGCGCTACGCTCGCTGTGCGGACGAGCCGTCCGCGCTCCCAGCTATACGGTAGCGAATTTCATCGGCCGAAACCGATTCTCAACATCTTCTTAATCTTCCGTTAAGGTAAGACTGCCTATACTGTGCGGTCTCTTGGAAAATATACCGAGCACTGCGAGCGTAAGGGTGGGTGTGTGTCTAATTTCAGCACTGGGTGTGCTGTTGTGTTTTGGACCGGTCCTGCATGGACAGAATCCTCCACCGACTTCGCCTCGCCCATCGGCGCCGTCAACTCAGGCGCCAGCGCCAACAAAGTCGCCGGCGATGGCTCGGCCGTCTCCAGCCGCGACGCCTGACACGCAAAGTTCACCGGCGCCGCAATCGACGCCCTTTGCCGTGCCCAGCATCTCGGGCCCGACGCCCACCAATGTACCGACTCAGAGCGCTTCACCTGCGAGTGTGCCCGGGCAGCAGAGTGCTTCATCGACGGTCATGAACGCGCTCACGCTCGAAGACGCATTACGATTGGCCAATGCGCAGGCTTCAGCTTTTCAAACCGCGACGTTCAACGAGAGCATTGCCGCCGAAGATGTAAAGCAGGCCCAGGCTGCTTTCCTTCCGAAAGTGAGCGCGCCGTTGAGTTACCTCTACACCTCGCCGGCGTTCGGACTGCCGCCGGGCGAGCCGCGCGCGCCCAGCTTTATCGCAAACAACGCCATCAGTGAGTACCAGGCATACGTGAATGTCTCGGGAGACTTCGATATCGCCGGCAAGCTGCGGGCGACTCTGGCCAAAAATCGAGCGCTGCTTGCCGCCGCGCATGCAGGCACCGACGTCGCCAGACGAGCCTTGGCCCAGGGAGTGCTCGAGGCTTATTACGGATTGGCGCTGGCGACCGCGCAGCGTCGCGCAGCCGAAGGAAACCTGGCGGCCGCCGAAGAATTCGAACATATCACCTCGTTGCTTTTGAGCGGCGGCGAGATTCCTCAGGTCGATCTAACACGCGCGCAACTGCAAACCCTTACCCGGCGTGATGAGCTCGAGCGGGCGCGGGTGAATGAAGAAGTCGCCGCCGGGTCTTTGCGAATTCTGATTGGCTATGATTTTCTGCGACCCGTCAGCGTCAGCGATCTGGCGCTGGCCTTGCCCATTGACTCTGACTTTCAGCGATTTAGTGCCAACGATATTCCTCGCCGGCCTGAGTTCGCTCAACTTGAACACCAGTTGCGGGCCGCCCAACAGGAGATTCGAATCGCGCGCGCCGATCGTCTGCCGGATCTTTCTTATTCAATCAACGGTGGTTTCGACACTGACTCGCTTAAGCCTCCGCGTCTTAAAGAACACACCGGAGTGTCCGCCGCGATCAGTCTCAACATTCCGATCTTTGATTGGGGCGTCGCCAGGAGCAAGGAACGCCAGGCGCGTTTGCGGGTCCAGATTGCCGAGAACGAAAGGACCCAGGCAGTTCGCGGGTTCACTCAACAGTTTTATGCGGCGCAAGCGCAGGCGGCTACGGCGGCCGCGCGCATTTCCCTGGCGCGCGACGGAGTCATCAAGGCGCAGGACAATCTGGCCGCTTCCATCGCGCGTTTTCGCGCGGGCGAAGCCCAGATAATTGAAGTGACCGATGCGCAAGCGACACTGGTTGCGCAACGTACCGCCCTCTATCAGGCGATATTTGATTACCAGATAGCGCTGGGGCGTCTCAGACAGGCGACAGGACAATGAGTGAAATCGACGAACAGCCGGACGCACGGCCTGAATCAGAGCGCGTCGTTTCTTCTTATGAAGAGACGCGCGTACGCCGTGGCGGAATGACTCCGCGACAGAGAAATGTCTTGATCATCTCGCTGGTGTTTGCAGTTGTGGCCGTCGTTCTGCTGGGTGTCCTGGTGTGGCGCTGGAGACATCCGGCAGCAGCTGAGGCAGAGCCCACACCGATCGTCAGCGTG
>JAWWPL010000328.1:0-12022 GCA_033850605.1 Blastocatellia bacterium
CGCATATCTGATGGTCCGTTCCAGGCGTGATGCGGGGGTCTCATCTTTGATCAGGTAGTCCGTTGCCCCGGCTTCAATCGCTTCCATGTCCACATCGTGGTTACCCTGCCCGGTGAGCAGGATCATCGGTGTGGTGAGCCGGGCTGCACGGGCCTCACGAATTAACTCCAGGCCGTTTCGTTCGCCGAGGCGGTAGTCCACCAGACACACGTGATGTTCCAGCCGCCCGGCAACTTTCAAGCCTTCTTCGTAAGAGGCAGCCCAATCAAGCGCATAGTTCCCACCCTTCACCTCAGAAAGCAGCTCGCGGGTGAGGATGTAATCGTCCTCATCATCCTCGATGAGGAGGACTTTAATCGTTTCACTCTTCATTTCCATTTACCCTGCTCGCGCTGGCGCGGAAGATCAACAATCTCGAACCAGTACTTGCCCAGCCCTTTCATGACGTCGACCAGGCCCTCGAAAGTCACGGGCTTGCTGATGAACGAACTCGCCCCTGAGTCGTAGCTGCTGTAAATGTCCTCCTCGGCCTTTGAAGTAGTAAGCACCACCACAGAGATCTGCCTCAGCTCGGGGTCCGACTTTATCTCGCGCAGAGCTTCGCGCCCGTCCTTCTTCGGCATATTCAAGTCGAGCAGGATCAAGCCCGGCCGCGGCGCTTCGACGGGCGGCGCGTATTTGCCCCGGTGTTGCAGATAGTCCATCAAATCCTCGCCGTCGGTGACGCAGGTAATGTCATTCGACAAGCGGCTTTCAGCCAGAGCATCGCAAGCCAGCATGCGGTCTTCCTCGTCGTCATCGGCAAGCAAAATGACGATCGGTTTGCGTCCTGTTCTCATAATACTTCCACTTCTTTTGGTTGAATGACGGGCAGGGTTACTACGAAGGTCGCGCCCTGTCCTGGGTTGCTGCGCGCCGTGATGGCGCCGCTATGCCGATCGACTATCTTGCGGCAGATGGCCAGACCGACTCCGGTCCCCTCGTATTCACCCTTCTTGTGCAGGCGTTGAAAGACGGTGAAGATGCGGTCAAGGTACTTCTCGTCAAACCCGATGCCGTTATCCACTACTAAGATTTCACAAAATTGCCGCCCCGGACTCTCATCGAGAGATTGGAGGCGTCGGGCGTCGGGTTTTTGACTGTAGATCCGAACGACAGGTGGCACGCCGGCGCGATAATACTTGAGGGAATTGCCGATCAGATTCTGCAGCAGTTGGCGCATCTGCATGGGGTCGGCATCTATGATCGGGAGGTCTCCAATCTCGACGCGCCCGCCCGCCTGTTCGATCCGTGTTTCTAAATCGGCGCTGACCTCTCTGGCGATTACGCTCAGATCTGTCGGGACGAAATCCTGTCCTTTAATCTCAACCCGGGAGAAGGCCATCAGATCGGTGATTAGGGACTGCATCCTGGTCGCGGCATTGCACATGCGCTGGAGGTAATCCTGGGAATCCCCGTCGAGCGATTCACCAAGTTTTGTTTTGAGCCGGTCACCGAAGGAGAGAATCTTCCGCAGCGGCTCCTGGAGGTCGTGCGAGGCCACCTGAGCGAAATCCTGCAACTCGCGGTTGCTGCGCTCTAACTTGTCAGAGTAGAGTTTCAACTTCTCATCAACCCGCTTGCGGTCAGTAATGTCGCGCGCCGCGGCGAACACTCCTTGAAGTCTCCGGTCCCGATCGTAGAAGGTCGTCGCGTTGTAAGACACCACGGTTTCCTTAGCATCTCTGTCGCGTGCGGTCAGCTCGTAGTTGGTGACCTTCTTTTTGCTCAGCACCAGCTTGATGCCCGCCTCGGCCCGGTCAGGATCGGTGAAATAGTTCTTGAACGGCGCCCCGATCAGTTCATCGCGCGTGCAACCGGTGAGCGCCTCCATCGGTTTGTTGATGTCAGTGATGATGCCGGCCGGGTCGGTGGTCATCAGCGCGTCAATATTGGCTTCGAACAACGAGCGAGTGTAAAACTGATGGTCGCGCAGGCGCTGACCGAGTTGCAGCTGCTCTGCCTCGATCTGCTTGCGCGCGGTGTTGTCGGTGCCGATCAGCAGGTAGCCAATGATTCCATCCTGGGCATCGCGTAGGGCCGTGACCGACACTACCGCCGGAAAGCGGCTGCCATCTTTGCGAATGTAAGTGAGCTCGTAGATGTCCTCAAAGCCGCGCGAGGCCTTGAACACCAAAGCTACTAAGCCCGGCGCAATCGAGGTTTCGAGTTCGACGCTTAATGCTTTCGCGCGTGCGATTACTTCCTGGGGATCGGAAATGTCAGCCGGCGTGATCTTGTTCATGACGTCGGCAGCCGCGTAGCCCAACATGCGTTCGGCGCCCACGTTGAAAATTTGGATCACACCCTTCGCGTCAGTAGCGATGCTCGAGAAGTTAGCGCTATTGAAAATCGCGTTCTGCAATGCTCCCGCTTTTAGCAGGGCCTCTTCGGCCTGCTTGCGCGCGGTATTGTCGGTGCCGATCAGCAGGTAGCCAATGATTCCGTCCTGGGCATCGCGGAGGGCCGTGACCGATACCACCGCCGGAAAGCGGCTGCCGTCCTTGCGGAAATAGGTCAGCTCATAGATGTCTTCGATCCCGCGTGAGGCCTTGAACACCAATGCCTCAAAGCCGGGAGTAATCGGGGTTCCCAGTTCAACGCTCAGCGCTTTAGCTCGCACGATCACTTCCTGCGGATCGGAAATATCAGCCGGCGTGATCTTGTTCATCACTTCGGCGGCCGTGTAACCCAGCATGCGTTCGGCGCCGACGTTGAAGATCTGAATGACTCCCTTAGCGTCGGTGGCGATGCTCGAGAAATTGGCGCTGTTGAAGATCGCACTTTGCAGGGCGCCAGCTTTTAGCAGCGCCTCTTCCGCCTGCTTACGGGCGGTGTTATCGGTGCCAATTAGCAGATAACCGATGATTCCATCCTGGGCGTCGCGGAGGGCCGTGACCGAAACGACCGCCGGGAAGCGGCTACCATCCTTGCGGAAGTAGGTCAGCTCGTAAATATCCTCGATTCCGCGCGAGGCCTTGAATACCAATGCTTCGAAGCCGGGCGCAATCGGGGTGCCGAGCTCGACGCTGAGGGCTTCGGCGCGGACGATCACTTCCTGCGGATCAGAGATGTCGGCCGGCGTGATCTTGTTCACTACTTCGTCGGCCGTGTAGCCCAGCATGCGTTCGGCGCCGACGTTGAAGATCTGAATGACCCCCTTAGCGTCGGTGGCGATACTCGAGAAGTTGGCACTGTTGAAAATCGCGTTCTGTAATGCCCCTGCCTTGAGTAGCGCCTCTTCTGCATGCTTGCGCGCGGTGTTGTCGGTGCCAATCAGCAGATAGCCGATGATGGTGTCCTGCGCGTCGCGGAGTGCCGTGACCGACACAACCGCCGGGAACCGGCTGCCGTCCTTGCGGATGTAGGTCAACTCGTAGATGTCTTCGATCCCTCGCGAGGCCTTGAATACCAACGCCTCAAAGCCAGGCGTAATCGGGGTTCCCAGTTCGACACTCAGCGCTTTGGCGCGGGCGACGACTTCCTGCGGATCGGAAATGTCAGCCGGCGTGATCTTGTTCATCACGTCGGCAGCCGCGTATCCCAACATGCGCTCGGCGCCGACATTGAAGATCTGGATCACACCCTTGGCATCAGTGGCGATGCTCGAAAAATTGGCGCTGTTGAAAATGGCGCTCTGCAGGGTTTCCGCTTTCAGCAGAGCTTCTTCGCGCCGGACTTTGGTGACGATCTCCACCGCGACGGGGTCGCCATGAAGAATAACTTCTTGCTCCATATTTATTCCGTTGTTTTTCATGAAACTGAGTATCCAGCATCGCAAGCCCGCGTGCGGTCTTCCTCGTCGTCATCGTCGAGCAGAATAACGATCGGTTTGCGTCCGCTTCTCATGACACTTCCACTTCCTTTGGTTGTATGACTGGCATAGTCACCACGAAGGTCGTGCCCTGGCCTGGAGTGCTGCGTGCGGTGATAGTGCCACCGTGGCGGTCGACGATCTTGCGGCAAATGGCGAGACCCACTCCGGTCCCCTCGTATTCACCTTTCTTATGCAGGCGCTGAAACATATTGAAGATGCGGTCGAGATACTTTTCGTCAAACCCGATGCCGTTATCCTCTACTAAGATTTGACAGAGTTGCTGGGCCACGCCACCCATTTTGTTTCTGGAATCGCGGCGCCGTTCGTGCAGTTGTTGACTGTAGATCCGGACGACCGGCGGAACGCCGGCGCGGCAATACTTAAGCGAGTTACCGATCAGATTCTGTAGCAGTTGGCGCAACTGCACGGGGTCGGCATCTATAGTCGGGAGTTCTCCAATCTCGACACGCCCACCGGTCTGCTCGATGTTTGTCTCTAAATCGGCGCTGACCTCCCTGGCGATCACGCCCAGATCTACAGCTACGAAGTTCTGCGTTTTAGTCTCAACTCTGGAAAATGTCATCAGGTCCGTGATCAGGATCTGCATCCTGGCCGCGGCATTAAACATTCTTTGGAGATAATCTTGACACTCGTTGTCGAGCGATTCACCGGCTTTTGCTTTCAGCCGATCCCCGAAAGCGAGAATCTTTCGCAGCGGCTCCTGGAGATCGTGCGAAGCGATCTGGGCGAAATCCTGCAATTCGCGGTTGCTGCGCTCTAACTTGTCAGAGTAGATTTTTAGCTTCTCTTCGATCCGTTTTCGCTTGGTAATGTCAGTGACGGTGAGAAAAGCGAGCGGCTGCCCGTTCGGCGCCTTAACGATAGAGCCCCCGTAACTGAATATGGCCTGCCAGTCTTTGTCGATACGCCGCAAGCAAACCTCGTAGTCCGTCAGCACATCACCAGCGATTACGCGCGCCAGAGGCCATTCTTCAAACTCCAGAACCGCCCCATCAAGTGTGGATAACTCGACGATCTCATGAAACTGCGGGAGCTTTTTTAGCCCTTCTTCCAAGCTGGTAAAACCGTACATCTCTAGTCCGGCCTGGTTAAAGTGAGTCAATTGACCATTGAGATCAGAGATTACGAGCCCTTCATGCAGGTTTTCGATTATGGTTTGGAGACGCTCTTCGCTGTCGCGCAGGATTTGCTCCTCACGCCTCCGGTCAGTGACATCTTCAATTGCCAGGAGGATCATTGTGGCACTGCGCTCTTCAGTGACGACCTGGCGGGCGTTCAGCAGTATTACTCGCCGTCCGACGCGCGGAAACACATGATCGACCTCGAAACCATCGAACTCAGTGTGCGCGGGCAGGATCTCTTCGAGCAGCGTTCGCAGGGCCGGGATGTCCCACTGCCGATCGCCCAGTTCGTAGATCAGGCGGCCTTCGGTCTCCTCCTTGGTGACGCTGAAGGTCCGGTAGAAGGAGCGGCTCGCGCCCGTCACGCGCAAGTCGGAATCGAGAATGACGAGCGGCTCCCGCACCGTCTCGACGATGTTTTGGAAGTAATTTAGCGCTCGATTCTCCGGCAATTTCAAATGAGGGTTGTCAATTACCATTACCATGTGGAGTCCTTTGGCGAGATCAAGAGGCGGACCTAGCGAATGCTTTCACTGATGATAGTACGGGCGAGTGTTTGCTGAGCTGGCAGCAGATGAACGAGTTGGGGTGTGAGCGAATTCATAATACATACAATTCGATCTGACTACTAGTTTTTGTCAACACGATGGTAGGACGTTATGATTCCAAACCTATAATTGCCGATCCAGGATTATTCGATTGAATTGCATCCCACCGTCCGCGGAAGTGATCACGGGCAGCGCTATTTGAGATTAGTGTTTGAGTTTTGGCGCTCATTGAGGGTGATGCTGCTGCTGCATCGAGTATGCCCAAGCATTAGTTGTGCCAACTAACACCCATGCTTATCCAGGTTCAAAACCTTCCTTATTGGCAATCGATTGGCAATCGATAAGACAATCCGCGTCGTTGGAAAACGCAGTGGCGATAGGTAGAGTGGAGTCGTGTCACGGCAGAAAAGGACACTCAAGGGCGGAAGAACACACAAAATCAAGTCGCCACGGTTCCGTTTTCTTTGCCGGGCTGAAAAAAGCCCGAATGAGACGTGATCAAGAGCTACGAGATGGGTTAACCTCGCGTGACGAAGTCATCACTAACACCGAAATGAGAGGGGTGCGCCCATCGTCCCGGAAGCGGCGGCTACCAACTTTGGCGTCGCTCAACGCCAACATTAGATGTCAATCAGCCACCCAGACCTGAAGCGGCCTGGTTTGCCACTTTCCTCACTGATTTCCGCGAGTCGAGGGCGCGACTGACCGCTGTGTGCATCGTTCGCATGGTGAAGGGTTTCAGCAGGTAATCAAAGACGCCAAGGCCCTCTGCCTCCTCAGCTGACTGAATTGTTCCCTGTCCGGTCATGATGATAGTTACCAGTTGAGAATCAATCGCCAGTGCCGCTTTGATTAAGGCGAGGCCGCCGATCTCCGGCATCATCAGATCGCTAATCAAGAGATCAAAGCTTTCCGCTCGCAATACCTCCAGCGCCTCAAGCCCACTGGTGCAACCGCGGACCTCGTGGGAATGCGCCGACAGAGTCTCCGCCAACACGTTCTTCAGTTCAATCTCGTCATCAACAATGAGAATTTTAGCCATCTTCAATTTGATCTATTGTTGTGCATTTCCTGCAACTGCTCGCTTCAGCGCGTTGCCCTCTTCAGGCTCGGGTGCGACCTTCCAACCGTTAGTCAAGGGAAGAAATATTGTTACGGTCGTACCTTGTCCCAGCGTGCTTTCAATTGAGAGAGTTCCATGGTGTGCCTCTATCGCGCGGCGGGAGATCGCGAGGCCAAGACCGGTACCTTTGCCCTCCAGCTTGGTAGTAAAGAACGGTTCCCAGATCTTTGCCAGCACTTCAGGAGATATGCCAGGGCCAGAGTCAATCAAGTCGATACTTACACCTTTTACTCCCGCTTCCGAACTGGCGGCGTGGATCCGCGCAATTAACCTTCCGCCCATCGGCATCGCATCACTTGCATTCGTCACCAGGTTTAGGAACACCTGGCGCAAGTGCTGGCGATCTGCCTGAATGTCCGGCAGGTCGTCGGCGAACTCCCGCACCACTTCAATATTCTGAGCGCGAAGGTAATGCTCAATGAGTTCCAGCGAATTCTCTACCTCCTTGCGAACATCCAAAATCGTAGTTTCATGATGAGTGTGGCGGCTAAACTGCAGGAGACTGGCGATCAGTTTACCCATGCGATCAAGCTCCTCGGATATGACTTCGAAGGCATGCGATTGTTTCGCGTCGCCGACAACTTCTCCCGCCAGCGACTCGATCCTTAGAGAAATGATGGCCAGCGGATTATTCAGCTCATGAGCAATGCTCGCAGTCAGCTCCCCCATCGTGGCCAGCTTCGAAGTCTGCCAAAGCTGCTGCGTCATGGCTGTCAAATCAACAGTCTTCGCCTTCAGCTCTGCGAGGGTCCGCTCAAGGCGAGCATTCGCCTGCTTCATCGACTCCTCAGCGAGTTTGCGCTCTGTGATGTCGCGGATGTTGCACTGAATCACGCAACCTTCACCAGCGAGATAGCTATTGCTTACGAATTCAACTTGTTTTTGACGGCCGTCACGAGTTTCGAGCGGAAGGTTCTCATAGCGGATGTAACCATGCTCCTTCAATTGGGTAAAAGCGGCCTTTGAGGCAGCCGCATCATCGAAAACACCGATCTCATAGAGCTCCTTGCCGCAGAGTTCTTCCTTGGTATAGCCGAGTAATTCGAGAAGAAAAGGATTAACATCAATAATCCGGCCGGCCGCTTCGTCAAGGATCAGAATGCCGTCTTTCGCGGCTTCAAAGAGCCGTCGATACTGAACTTCGGAACGCTTGCGCGCATCCTCAGTCCGGTTTTGTTCGGTGATGTCGCGCGCAATAGTTGAGAACCCGACAAGGCGGTCGGAACTGTTCCGGATTGGAGAGATGGTCACCGAGACATGGACCTGTTTTCCTTCTTTGGTGAGGCGCTCGGTGTCGCGGAACTGGACGCGCCGGCCGAGCCGCCGCTCTGTGAGCATTGCCGTTGTTTCATCGACACGGTTCGGCGGAATTCGCTGCCAGATCGACTGGCCTAATGCTTCCGCAAGAGAATGGCCATAAAGCTTTACCGCTCCGGTGTTCCAACTAATTACCTTGCCGTCCAAATCCTCCCCAATGATGGCGTCTTCGCATGAGTTTACGATTGACGCTAATAACGCGAGTTCTTCTTCAGCGCGTTTCCGCTCGGTAATATCGGTAATCGTGAGAAATGCAACCGGCTTTCCATCTGGGTCGGGCACGATAGAGCCGCCGTAATTGAAAACCCGGCTCCAGTCGGAATCGATACGCCTCAGTCGAACTTCGACATTCTTCAATTGCTCGCCGCCGATGATCCGCGTCAGCGGCCATTTCTCGATATCCAGCACCGCTCCATCAATATCTGAAAGCTCGAAGATCTTAGTCAACTCGGATAGCATCAAAAGGCAATCTTCCGAGTCGCTGAAACCGTGCATTTCCAGGGCCGGTTTGTTCCAATGAAGCAATTGGCTATCAGTATCCGCAATAACCAAGCCATCAGTGAGGTTTTCAAGTACGGTCCAAAGGCGTTGTTCGCTCTCCTGGAGAGAACGGAGTTTCTCCCTAAGGTCTTTTCTTGAGACGCGGTCGTTCATCGTAAGCCCCCTTTGACTCTTTGGAACCTAGAATCGCGGGCGACGTCCGCACCGCTGTGACGTTGCCACGAGCGGTGGAAGTAAACTGGAAATTTCTTGAGAAATCCCGAAAAGAGTTTTCAACTAGCATCCAAATCCTTTACCCCTTCTGAAAACAAAGACAGAGTTACCAACAGATAATTGGGGCGATCTGGTGCTTAGGCTTCGTGAAGTGACGAGGTCATAGCAGCGAGGTACTTATAACCCCTCAGCGCGGGACCGTCTGTGCGCCAACGCACAATTACCAACATATGACGCCGAGCAGGAAACAGAAGCACGAGTGTCCTGATCATTCGAATCCGTTCTGAGCGGTGATAAGTTTGCGTGCAGGGAAGGAGGGCCGCCGGTGAGAGATCCTCTAATCCACACGCTTGCAGCCCGCAGAACAACAGCAAAATATGTTAGTGTGCGTTAGCGCACATTGAAGATTTGGGTTTCAATGTAGTCTGTCAGTTGGTTTCCAGGAGGTTCAGTGACGTCAGGGACAAATAAACGCGATTCAGCTGCTCGCCGAATAACTTTTGGCAGGGATAACAGTTTTCAAATTGAGCTAAGACGAAGAGTCGACGAATACTTTTGCCGCACGGGCCGGCGTCAGCGTGATTGCCCGCAGATGTATCTGAAGACGGCGATCATCCTGACAATCTTTGCCGGGTTGTATTTATTACTGGTCCTGGTTGCTGCTACCTGGTGGCACGGGCTGGTGTTAGCCGTACTGCTGGGTCTGTCGATGGCATCGATCGGTTTCAATATTGAACATGATGGCAGCCATCGCGCTTATTCGGACTACGCATGGGTTAACGGGTTGATGGCCATGACGATGGATTTGATTGGCGCCAGCTCGTACGTTTGGCATTGGAAACATGTAGTAGTCCACCATACTTACGTCAATATCACGGGTCACGATGCGGACATCGATGTTGGTTTCCTGGGCCGGCTGACACCTCATCAGGAGCGATTCAAGTTTCATCGGTGGCAACATTTTTATCTTTGGCCGCTGTACGGAGTCAACGTTATTAAGTGGCATTTGTACGATGATTTTCGCGATGTCATCCTGGGCCGGATCGGTCCACATCGAATGCCGCGCCCAAAGCGATGGGAGATGGTTGGATTCATTGGCGCCAAAGTAGTATTCCTGGCTATGGCTTTTGCGGTTCCGCTGCTGGTCCATCGGTTTTGGATTGTGTTTCTGTTCTATGGACTGACCGTATCAGTAGCCGGCGTGGTAGTCAGCATCGTGTTTCAATTAGCCCATTGCGTTGAAGAGGCCGAGTTCCCGCTACCCCGGCAGGATTCAAATACGGTGGAAAACGCGTGGGCCATACATCAAGTCGAAACCACCGTCGACTTTGCGCGCCGCAGCCGGGTAGAGAGCTGGCTGCTCGGGGGCTTGAACTTCCAGATTGAACACCACCTCTTCCCGCGCGTCTGCCACGTTAACTATCCGGCTATCTCAAAACTAGTAGAAGAGACCTGTCGAGAATTCGGTGTGAAATATAGAGAACACCTCTCCTTCCGGAGGGGACTCGCGTCACATTTCCGCTGGCTGCGGCGCATGGGCGCGCCTGGCTGAATGGTTGACCTTGGGGCCGTAAACTGCTGGTCGAATATGGCGCTCGCTGATTATCCCGGAACTGTTTTTCTGAGTTCGATCCGGGCAGCAAATCTGTTACTCTAATTCGCGTCAAACGCAGCAGATTGCCTTGCCAGAGAGACCGTTTCGTAAATCACTCCGGCAAGTGTTTAGAATCGCAGGCTGCCACTTCAGCTTCCTTCGGGTGATTGATCGTGAGGTTCCACAAACAGTTATTTCTCGCGCTCCTGCTGCCAGGTATTTTGTGCGCGATTACGCCCTTCGCGTTCGGTCAATCCTCTGACCAGAGTCTTCCCACGGCGGTACTCGCCAACGAGATCAACGGCCGAATCACGGCGCTCGATCTCGGCGACGCGCGGCTGACTCGTCACTTCTATGCCTTCGAGGGCACTCCGGGCGACCTCCTGATCACGATGGATAGCAACAACCTTAACGGTGACGTGGACATTTTTACCGCCGTCACGTTCAGGCCGCTGATGAAGACTACGCTCTACGCCAACTCGCAGTCCGGCAACGTGACTAAAGGCCTGTATCTGCGCACGCGCCAGATCCTGATTCTGCGCGTCGAAGCGCGTACACCTAACGATGACGAGGGCTCATATCACGTTCGGTTTGGCGGGAGTTTCGCGCCGTTTAGCGGCGGCATCCCGGTCGCGGAAAATACCGAGCCGGCGAACGATACCGAACCGCGCCGTGGAAATAATCGTCTGTCGTCCGTGGGCGCGACCATAGCCCAGCCGGTAGTCGAAACGCCGGTGGTGAACGCTGAACCAAAATCGGAAGCTAAAACAGAGAAGCCCTCGGAAGAGACAGCGGCGACCAGGAAAAGCACAGCGGCAAAAAAGCGAGCCGCCAAGCCGTCAACTACGACTCGCAATTCTCGGGCGCGGGCACGCCCGGTTCCGCCCAAGCCGGCAACTTCCGATACCGAACCAACGAAGAAATCCGAAGCCAGGGCCGACCAGACAAAGACCGACGAAGTAAAGACTGAAGCGACTAACAACGACACTGGTGCGGCAACGGATGAGAAGACTGAGCCCGCGAAACCGAAAGCTCAGGACTTGCCGGTCCCAGGCGCTCATTTGATTATTGAGTCGAAGGATGGAACCAGAATCGATCGTCCCATGTCGACGGTACGTCGCGTGGTCGTCGAAGGCGGCGTGATCGTAATCGTACTCAAGACGGGACACATCGAGCGTGTACCGATGTCTACCGTCAACAGGATGGCCATCGAACCTTAGAGTGTTAACACCCAGACACGATCCACGAAACTAAGCGAATCAACAGTCAACGGGAATTCCGACCGTCGGATTCAAAATGCGGAGGTCAGGGTTAGATCCGCTTTGCCACAAACTAGGTGAGGACTCTGCTGTACGAAGCTTGCACCCCGACTTTGTGGACGGCGAAGAATTCTCAAAAGTCATCGCCCTCGAAAGTCATCGCCAGGGAAAGCCCGGAGCACCTTCCAACCTGCCGAAAACGACGACCCTTCGACATGCAACGCAGACACAGTCGGTAATTGCCGGAATCTGGCTTTATGAGTCAAGACGAGAAATCTTCCACTGTTTCGTTGTTGAGGTTGCCCAGGTCGCCCTCTGTCTTGGCGCGTGAGGATGGCGTCCCGGCAGTGTGGGATATCGGCGATGTCATCCTCGACTTGTCGGATCTCAATACATACGACGCTCGAGTTTGTCAGGACGAGACCCCATCGCTGCCGCTCCCGTACTGACTGCATAACCAGCTGGACAG
>JAWWPL010000350.1:0-11334 GCA_033850605.1 Blastocatellia bacterium
TCTCGCGAATCTGGAACGGTCGGCCCTTCACTTTCGAAAAGGCAATTGCAGGGACCATGTACTTCGCCCGAATCATTGTGCACAGTTGGCCCAGATTCATCTCCGGAATAATCACGGTTTCAAATCCGGCCAGGACTTCACCCAGGTTCTTCGGGAACGGATTCAGGTGGCGGAGGTGCGCGCTGGAAACGGACTTGCCCTCTCCCTGCATCTTCTCGACCGCCGAAGTGATCGATCCATAGGTCGATCCCCAACCGAGCACGAGGACTTTACCTGTCTTTTCTCCAAAAATTTCTACCGGCGGAATATCGGCGACCGCCCGGTCAACCTTCTCCTGGCGCAGCAGGACCATCAAGTGGTGGTTCTCAGGATCATAATTAACGTTTCCCGTAATGTGCTGCTTCTCGATGCCGCCGATGCGATGCTCAAGTCCCGGTGTGCCGGGCAGCGCCCAGGGTCGCGCGAGCGTTACTTCGTCGCGCGCATAAGGCATGAAGTTAGTCGGATCGGTAACAAACTTGACGTCGATTTTTGGCAGCTTATCAATCTCAGGCAGGGCCCAGGGTTCCGCGCCGTTGGCGAGATAGCCGTCGGACAGATAAAAGACCGGCACCATGTATTTGAAAGCCAGACGCACCGCTTCGATTGCCATGTCAAAGCAGTCAGCGGGCGTCGAAGGCGCAATCACAATCGCCGGGCATTCACCGTTGCGACCCCACACCGCTTGAAAAAGATCGGCCTGTTCCGTTTTCGTCGGTAATCCGGTAGACGGTCCGCCGCGTTGTACATTGATAATGACTAAAGGCAATTCAGTCATCACCGCCAGACCTATCGCTTCCTGTTTTAGCGCCACGCCCGGTCCCGAGGTTCCAGTCAGTCCGACGTGGCCGGCAAAGCTGGCGCCGATCGCGGCGCACACGGCAGCAATTTCATCTTCGGCCTGAAAAGTTTTCACCCCATAGTTTTTGTGGCGCGCCAGTTCGTGCAGAATGTCCGACGCCGGCGTGATGGGATACGAGCCATAAAACAGGGGCCGTCCCGCCAACTGTGCGGCCGCCACAAATCCGATCGCCGTGGCTTCGTTGCCGGTGATCTTGCGGTAACGACCCGGTGCGATGACGGCCTTCTTTACGGTGTAGTGGGTCGTGAAAACTTCAGTGGTCTCGGCAAAGTTATAACCGGTCTTAAGCGCGACTTCATTCGCTTTAACCAGCTCTGGGTTCTTTTTGAACTTGGAACTGATCCAGCTCAAAGTTGAATCCAGCGGACGATCGTACAGCCAGTACAGAACCCCCAGCGCAAAGAAGTTTTTGCTCCGATCTATCTCTTTGCGCGAGAGTTGCACGTTACCCTTCAGGGCATTTCGGTTTAGCGTCGAAATCGGTAGTTGATGCACGCGATATCCAACCAGCGATCCGTCTTCAAGCGGGTTCGACTTGTAGGCAGCGTGCTCCAGGTTGTCTTTCGTAAACTCGTCCGTATTGATGATCAGCGTGCCGCCTTCTTCCAGATCCGGAAGATTTACTTTCAGCGCCGCGGGGTTCATCGCCACCAGCACGTTGGGCTGATCTCCCGGAGTGCGAATGTCATGATTGGAAAAGTTTAACTGGAAGCCGCTGACGCCCGGCAGGCTGCCGGCAGGCGCCCGAATCTCAGCCGGGAAATCCGGCAACGTCGAGATGTCATTGCCCATAATCGCCGACGTATTGGTAAATTGCGTACCCGTAAGCTGCATACCGTCGCCGGAGTCTCCGGCAAAGCGAATGGTTACAGTGTCCAGCTCTTCCAGATGTTTGTCGATGGTTTCTATCGGAGGTTCGATGACTGCGCTCATGATTATTCGGCGTGCCCTTTTTAGTTAGTTATTTCCATTGCCCAATTGCCGATTGTAAGCAGGTGGTCTTTTCCATCGGCAATCGCCAATCAAGAATCGATCTCAAATCTCAAATTTCAGATCTCAAATTTCAAGTCTGAGATCGCAGATCCGAAATCTCAAAGTTCACCCACCGTCCAGTGTATCCATCACCTGTGCGGGAAGCGGCGGCAGGTTCATCGTTTCCTTGGGATAACACTCTGCCAGGTAGGTGATGATGTCGAAGACTGAAATCGATCCCATCAGCTCACCGTTCTTCACCAGCGGAATGTTACGAAAGCTCTTCTCATTCATAAGACGCACTGCGTCCCCGATCGTTGCCTCAGACGAAAGAGTCTCAACCGCCCGCTGCATCCATGTACTGATGGGTGACTCCAAATCAACATTCTCACCCAGTACCTTGTTCAGCAAATCTCGCTCGGTAAAGATACCCACGACACGGCCATCGTCGGAGATAATTACACAACCACCCTCGTCATCTTTCATAGCTTCGATGGCTTGCGATAGCGGCGTGTACGGTGAAACCGCGACGTAATCGTCAGTGGGCAAGGCGCTTACGCGCTGGTCACAGGCATTTCGAAGTCGATCCATTTGACGGCTTTCAGGCGTTTAATGCTGCTGCAAACGATTCCTATCTTAATTGGCCGCGAGCGAGAATGGAAGCGGATCTTATCACAGTGGCGTTGGTTTCGATGTGATCGGCGACACAAGAGGACAGCGTTCTAGTTTAGTTTCGTGCCTTCTGCCCGCGGAACAAGCACGATCCACAAAATCACACGAAACAAATGCCACACTCAAAACCAGAGACGCTTCGGGTATCTTCGTGGATCGTTTTCCGTTCAAGGAAGTATCTCGAAACACAGCATCTACTCCACGGAAACCAAGTTTGTGGGAAAGGTATCGGTCTCGCGACGGGAACGATTTGAGTCAGGCGTAGCGTCAGTGCCCGACCATTTCAATCGCCATCACCGTCAGGTCGTCTAATCTGGGTCGTGCCAGTGAAAATTGACTCAAGTCTTCGAGCAACTCTTTAACCAAGGTTACCGCCGGTTGTTGGCATCCCGCCAGAAATCCCAACAGTCGTTCGTCGCCGTATTCACGGTCGCTCTGGTTGCGGGCTTCTGATAATCCATCGGTGTAAAGCAACAGCCGATCACCCTTCTCCAGTCTCACCTTTGTAGACGTGTAACGCTCCTGGCAGAACAGGCCCACTGGTAAACCTGTAGCCGTTATCGGCTGTACCGCTCCGTCTCGCAGGAGCAAAGGCGCCACGTGACCCGCATTGCAAATCTCCATCTCGCCGGACTTAGCGGCTTTGCCGCAAACCAGCGTCGCGTAATACGGCCGCATGGTGCTCTCGGCGAAAAGCTGATTGGCGCGTTCGACCAGTTCGCTGACACTCAGGCCCGCGCTTATCAGGCTGCGAAAGATCGCATGCAGACGACTCATTAACAACGAAGCCGCCACACCTTTTCCCGAAACATCACCAATTAGAAAATAGAGATCACCATTGTCGAGGCTTACCAGATCGCAGTAATCGCCGCTGACCGGCCCGGCCGGCTCGTAACGATAAGAGACTTCCCAGCCATTGAATTTCAGATTCTGCTTTGGCAGGAACTCTCCCTGAATCAGCCACGCGCGGTCAAGATCTTTTTCCAGCTCGTCCAGTTGTTCGGGCGTAAAGCACGAAAGACAGGTCTTAGCCAGCGGGTCGAGATTCATTGCGGCTTGGCCGATTAAGTCGTGACACACCTGGCACACGCCGTAACCCTCCTGGCCCAGGCTATCGATCGCGGCTTTGACTTCGCGCAAGAGGCCGCGCAATGGAAAGGTATCCGCGGAATCTCCGGCGTTGGCTTCGAGACGTTCTCTCCAGTTGATTAGCTCAGTCCGGAGATCAGGAGTGGTGGCTTGAATAGCGGCGCTCATTGTTTTCCCCCTCGGTCGGTCGAACCGTTTGCTTTAACGCGTGCCCTGAGTGCATATGCTGAGTGATCGGAAACAGCTAATAGTCATACGCCCTGGTCGCCCACACAGTTCGCAAAAAGACCTCGTTATTTTAGCTCGCGGACCTGCCAAATCTATCCGTTTTGGAGCGTCTAACTCCGACCTACAAGCGCCCGAGGCCGTGAATTGCTTTGATGGGAAGGTGGGCATAGACTTACACACGATTTGGACCGAACAGGTTATATTTTCCGCCACCCACAACACCAACATTTCAGGAGGATTTCATGAACAAATTTGCTTCCCACATCCTGCTCAGCTTCAGTCTGATAACAGTGCTCTCGGTCAACGGGTTAGCGCAGAACACGCATAGCCTCTGGTCAAAGAAACCTCTTCTGGTCAAGGACGGCCAAACCAACATCGAATACAACACGTTCGTCAAAGGCAACGCAGCCTTAGCCTGGACAGAGTCCACCATTCGGGCCTATGCGCATGCTGTCGCCGTAATAACTCCGAAATTAAGATATGACTTTATGCTGATCAAAACGACTGGGAGCACAGCCGACGGCATTGATGGATTATGGGATGTCAGAAGGAACGGTGTGCTGGTGTGTAACAACTGCGTCGGAAAAGCCTATCTGCTAAGTCCTTCGCCAATACCGCCCGGCAATTACTTTAAGATCTATGTCGGAACGCCATCCGGTTATGCCGAGAAGTGGTTGTATAGCGGGGACCGCACAGAAAGATTTGATTTCTAGACTGCTTGTTCTTTGGCACAGGTTCTTAAAAATCTCGAGCCGACGATCCACCAGATTAGACGAAATCAAAGCACTTGAATTTGGCGTTTATTTCGTGCGATTTCGTGGATCAGTTCCTGTCTTTTTTGCGACCGATTTTTTATTCGCTAGCTTTCGATGCGCGCCAACTCGGCCAGAGTCTTGTCGATCTCCTCCGCCGTGTTATAACGCCCGACCGAAAATCGAATTGAACCACGCGCGACCCGGGGTGGAACTTTCATTGCTCGCAGAACGGCGGAAACCTCCAGAGAGTCTGAGTTGCAAGCCGATCCGGTTGAAACACAAATCCCCGCCTCACTCAGTTTTGTCAGGACTTCCGCGCCTTCCCAGCCGGCGAACGAAATATTTGTGGTATTAGGCAATCGCACGGCACGATCTGCCGTCCCGTTCAAGCGCGCTTCTGAAAAGTTTGCGAGTATCTGATCTTCCAAACGATCTCTTAACGCCCTGATCCGTTGATGACCGTCGAACTCCTTGGCTAATTCGCAGGCGCGACCGAGCGCGACAATGTTCGGCACCGCTTCAGTGCCTGAGCGGCGGCCCCGCTCCTGGCCGCCACCAATGATGAAAGGCGGGAGCTCGACACCGTCACGGATGTAGAGCGCGCCGATGCCTTTTGGCGCGTGGAACTTATGCCCTGACACTGCAAACAAATCTACGGGCCATGCGCTCAAATTGATCGGGATCTTTCCCACGGCCTGTACGCCGTCGACGTGAAAGATAGCATTTGAATTCTCGCGCACAATGCGGCCAATCTCTTCCACAGGAAACAATACTCCGGTCTCGTTGTTGGCTAGCATCACCGAAACCAGGCCGGTATCGCGGCGCAGGGCCCGCCGCAGATCATCGAGATCAAGTTCGCCGTTTTGATCTACGTCCAACCAGGTTACTTCACAGCCGATTCCCGCCAGGTGCTCGCAAAGATTTCGCACTGCCTCGTGTTCGACGCGCGTCGTGATGAGGTGACGCCGGTTTGGATTCTGTTCGAGGTATCCGCCGATGGCCCAGTTATCGGATTCCGAGCCGCACGAGGTAAAAACGATTTCGCTCGCGTCTTTAGCTTCCAATAATTCAGCAACCTGCTCTCGGGCTCTTTCTACTGCGCTCCGCATCGGTTGACCAAGCGCATGGGCTGACGATGGATTGCCGTAGGAATCCTTTAGATAGGGTTCCATCGCCTCGAAGACTTCCGGGGCGACCTGGGTAGTAGCGTTATTGTCGAGGTAAATCATTTTCTGTTGCTGCGAGTGTTGTATCTCTCATTTCGTTGAAAAGATCGGGGGGATGCCACCGGGACACTAGTCCGACCGTAGGGGAGGGCTCCTGTATTAGGCGGCGTGTAAAGATGAGCCCTCCCTTACGGTCGGGCTAGTGCCCCGTGATCACTCTCGACTACCACACTAGAACGATCGATATAAAAGGTAATCCCCGCTTTTCATAATCACCTGGCAGTTTACACAAGTGGGTTCGGATCCGATGACCAGCGAGCCTGCCGGAGCGGGGCGGCCCTCCTCAAGATGAATGAACTCTGAATGGTTCCGGCCTTCGACGGCCGCATACCAGAAAGCGTGTTCATATGCGGGTTCGGTTCCATCGCGCAAATAGATAGGCCGGTCGGGCAGGGCCACCGCCGCGTCATAGACATCTTTATAAGCTGCGTCAAAGACCCACCCTCGTTCGGGTCCTTCGCGACGATACACTGATTGAAAATAGATCGCCTGTAGTCCAATGGCCGCCAAAAGCATGGCCAGAATTACCCGGCGTCCGGTTCGCGACAGAGGAGTTGAACTCGGAGTTTCATTGTGCGCGGGTGCACTCAGTCCAACGCCGGCGCCGGTGGGCCACTCAAGCAGGAACCGCAATCCGGGGATCATGAGCAGCAATAGAAAAATCGGATACGCTACGATGCGCAGCGAATGAAACTGGTCAGCTGTCAGAGCGCCAGGCACGATTGAGGCCGCCGCGCCAAAGATCACAAAGCGCCACCAAGGCTCGCGCCAATGACGCACGATCACAACTACCAGTCCTATCAGTGAGAGAATGAACGCCGCAATTAGAAAACTCCCCAACGAACCAGGCACGTGATGGCGAGGGTTGCCGTCCCCGTCCATCAGCAGGCTGACGACACTAAAGTCTGACAGATAGCGGCGGATAAACGCCGGCGCGATTTCTTTCCATGGTGTATCCGGCTTGATGTAGGAGATCAGATAAAACCTTTGTGTCAGCGCCTGGGGATGCGTTGACCTGAATATCATCAACGGAATCAGCGTCAGGGCAAAGATGACCCAGGTCTTAACAATACTAATGAGCCGGTCCTGCGAAGTAACAAAGAGCACGAGTCCGAAGGCCAGTAGGGGCCCCAGCAATCTGCCAATGGTATAAGTGTAGGTCAGCAGCATCAGGGTGCCCGCCAGCATTCCTATCGTGGTCCAACTCCAACTTTCCTTTCTCTGTGCGCGGAATACCGCCAGCAGGAATAGCACCAGGGCCATCGGGTAAAAATATGTTTCCATTACCAGCCGGCTTACTTCAAACAGCCATGGAGTTAGCATCGCGGTGACTCCCACGATGACGCCGATTCTTCGCTGATCTGAAACTCGGGTAGCCAAAAAGCCGAGCAGTACGCAGGCGGCAAATACCCAGGACGCACTAAACACACGGGCTAAGAGGATGCTCGGACGAAATACGGAGAAGGGAATTGCCAGCAGGTAAATTTGTGTCGGGTTGGCGTATTGGATCCAACCTCCCGTATAGACGGGAAAAAACAACGGCCAGCGGTTCCCAAACTCGCCGGTTCCGTTGTGGCCAACACAGTAAGCGTTGTAAGCGATCGCCGATTCGTCGATATAGAACCCCGGTGGGTTTGTTGACACTTTATCGATGTAGAAAAAGAAAAGGACAGTAATGCCCAGCAGCAATACTGCAAGCCAATGTCTGCGAAGAAGTGCCGGCAAGCTTCCCGTAGAGGGCTGGCGGTCAGTGCTCTGAGTGTCGTCCATCAGCGCGCGAGAATATATTTGACTCTGGCTATAGTCAACGACGTCTGTGTGCTGGGAGCGCGGACGGCTCGTCCGCCCAACGTGCTCAGCACGCTCATCCTCTCAGGACTAAATCGAAAGCACATTCGCCCGTTATCTTGATTTGAGCAAAAGAAATCAGGCTAGTGCCCTGATTCTAGTTGTTCTCTGCGTCCTCTGCGAAGATCTCGGATTCTTCTCTGCGGTTAATTGCCCAACTCAAAAACATTAACCGCAGGGCTCAGAGGTTGGCGCAGAGGTCCGCAGAGAAAACTGAAATAGGGGACTACCGAAATCAACGCTTGTTCGACAAACGCCGCACCGGTTCGGCATAATTCGACCATGTCTCAGTTGAATGAAGGCGTGGTGCTCGACGCACTCCGTCAAATAAAAGATCCCGATCTTCACAAAGATATCGTCACTCTCGGCTTTATTAAGGACCTGAAGATTAGCGGCGGCGACGTTTCTTTTCGCATAGTTCTGACCACTCCTGCGTGTCCGGTGCGAGAAGAAATGGAAACCTCGGCCCGTGAACTGGTTGGATCGATTCCCGGGGTTCAATCTGTTTCGGTAACCATGGATGCCGAAGTGCCCAAAGGCCGCGGCCTCGGTGACAAAGTATCGGTGCCCGGCGTGAAGAATATCGTCGCGGTTTCGTCGGGCAAGGGAGGCGTCGGCAAATCAACGGTCGCGGTAAATCTTGCGGTATCCCTGGCGCTGGATGGCGCTCGCGTTGGTTTGATGGACGCCGATGTATACGGCCCCAACGTGCCGATCATGATGGGCGCCGGCCAGGCCAAGCCTGAAATCGAAGCCAACAAGTTGATCCCGGTCGAAGCGTACGGGGTGAAACTGATTTCGATGGCCGTGCTGCAACCCGGCGATAAGCCTTTAATCGTCCGCGGCCCCATCCTGCACGGACTGGTCAAACAATTTCTGACGGACGTGAAGTGGGGCGAACTCGATTACTTGATCGTGGATATGCCGCCTGGAACCGGTGACGTGCAATTAAGTCTGGCCCAACTCGTGCCCGTGCAAGGCGCGGTGCTGGTAACCACCCCGCAGGAGGTCGCGCTGATTGATGTCCGTCGAGCGCTGCGGATGTTCGAGACTGTTGCGGTGCCCGTGCTCGGAGTGATCGAGAACATGAGTTACTTCATCGCGCCGGACACTGGAAATCGCTATAACATCTTTGGCGAGGGCGGCGGAGAACGGCTGGCGCGGGAATACGGGGTGGCCTTTCTTGGATCGATTCCGATGGGGATCGAAGTACGTGAAGGCGGAGACAAAGGGGTACCGGTCGTGATTGGCAATCCCGACTCGCCGCAGGCCCAGGCCTTCCGAAAAGCAGCCGAAGAAGTGGCCAGGCAAGTCTCTATCGAGGCCATGAAACCAGAGCTTGTCGTTTTGCGAAAATCTCAGTAAGATGACTTCGAGCATTGGTAATCCGCAAACAAAGATTGAACAACAGGAGTTAATTGAATATGTCAGCGAATCAAACAACTACAACGCCCACGGCGACCCCAGTGCCAGCAGCACCGGCTGTGACCTTGAGCGTCACTGAACCGGCGGCAGGCGAGATTAAGAAGTTCATGTCCAGCGAAGAAGGCCTCCCGGAGACCGCTGGCCTGCGCGTGCGTGTTGTCCCCGGTGGCTGTTCGGGATTTCAGTACAGCCTGAACATTGAAGAAGAGTCGCGCCAGGGGGACTTTGTCCTCGATGAAAAAGGCGTACGCCTGTTCGTCGACATGTTCAGCGCGCAATATCTTAATGGGGTCCAGATCGACTATGTTCAGAACGTGATGGGCTCTGGCTTTACCTTCAACAACCCGAACTCGACGGGCAGTTGCGGGTGTGGCTCTTCATTCACAGCGTAAGCTAAATCAAGCAGAACGCGCATGGCGCGGTTAAGCAAAATGGCTCGGCCGGATTCAGTTTGGACTGAAGGCCGAGCCGGCTTTTTGCTTACCGCGCTTTTTGCTTTTGGGTTGCACAAGGTGACATGGGGTCAGTACCGGGAGCGGTAGCGACCGGGTCTCAACGGGCAGATGAATCGAGATCGCGAAATCAGACCCGGTCACTACCGCTCCCGGTACTGACCTCATCGCGCAGTCAACTGTTGTCAGGCATAAGCGCATGAACGAGTTCTCAGTCACCGAAATCATTCAAGCTCGCTCCGCCGAAGACATCACGCAGGCTCGCGAACTCTTCAAAGAATACGAGGCCTGGCTTGAAGTCGATCTCTGCTTTCAAAGCTTTGCCAAGGAACTGGCGGAACTCCCCGGCAAATATGCACCGCCTGACGGACGACTATTGCTTGCCATGTACCGCGAACAGCTTGCCGGCTGTGCAGCGCTGCGCAAGATTGACCACGGCATCTGCGAAATCAAACGTCTGTTCTTGCGGCCCCAGTTCCGAGGGAAGGGACTCGGAAGGCAACTCGCTGAAGCAATTATTCGGGAGGCCAGGCAGATAGGTTATAAACGGATGCGACTCGATACCTTGCCACCCAAGATGAACGACGCGATCGCGCTCTACGGCTCACTCGGTTTCAAAGAGATCGGATCCTACTATGACAATCCAGTGCCGGGCGCTAAGTTTATGGAGTTGGATTTGGTGTCAGAAGCCCGACCGTGAGGGAGGGCAAACGTTCGTATCGCGCAACCACCGAGGTAAAAATGGGCTCTCGGTTTCGCACATATCGTACCTTGCTATGGTAGCCCTCCCTTACGGTCGGGCTTCTGACACGCGTCACAGTGTCAACGCGCGTTTGCATCATAACTCGAACGGGTCATCGCCCTGGCCGTTAATAACATAATCAATAGCTCTTTCGACGTCTTCCTCAGTCCACAGATAAGGCGTGCTGCCATGCCGTGCCCATGGTTTGATGTCGCGATCCAACAGACCGGCTTCGCGAAGTCTCCTCGTCGCATATGCTTTGAATGTATCCATCACGTGCTCGGGCTTACATCGAGCGGTCACGACAGAATGAACGTGATTCGTGCGCACATTTAACGCTACAAGACCATAATTACGGTGTCCGCACACTTCACGGATTGCATCTTCGACTACAAGTCGCTGAGCCTGATCAAGCGTTACCCGAAGGTGTCTCAGGTGTTCATTCTCGTCTTCAACCAGCCTTTGGTTTGCTGGCATCGCCGGTGTGCCATACCGATGGAAATTTCGACGATCTACAGAACCCCGCTCATCTCCATGAAGCCACGTACCATAACAGCGGAAGGTGATAAGGAAAGCTAAGGGCTGCGTGTGGTGCTGAAACTCAAAGTAGTCGCGTTTCTCCATCATGAGAGCTCATGACGTGGCCCTCCCTTACGGTCGGGCTTCTGACACTACCGCTTCAGCAGCCTCCAGCCCGATGGCAGCACTGCCGCCGCGAGTGTGATTTTGATGATGTCGCCTGGAATAAATTTAATTACCGTCGCGTAAAGAGTCAGCATCGGAGACGTGCGCATGATGACTGAGAACCATGCCCAGCCGCTCAGCATAATAATGGCTGAGCCGATCGCCATCGCGGCGGCGGCCGTGAGAAAGCGGCGATCCCAACCATGCTCTGCGAATGCTCCGGTCACATAAGCCGCGGCGGGGAAGGCAATCAGATAACCTCCGGTCGGTCCCATCATATAGAGAAGTCCGAAGTGTCCCGACTGAAAGAACGGCAGGCCGCTCGCTCCCTCAACCAAGT
>JAWWPL010000359.1:0-3787 GCA_033850605.1 Blastocatellia bacterium
ATTCTTTCTTACCGGAACCGACGAGCACGGCATAAACATCGAGCGCGCAGCGAAACGGAATAATCGCACTCCGCAGGAACAAGCGGATTATGTGGTCAGCTATTTCAAGAAGATGACGGCGGCTTTCGGCCTTGATACCGAACACGGCGGCTATGACATTTTCATGCGCACGACAGAGCCGTTTCACTACCAGGGGGTCAGTGAATTATGGCGTAGGGCGGCCCGGGCGAAAACTCCGAAGGGCCGTGAAGCGATCTACAAAGGCCACTACGAAGGTTGGTTTTGTGCGGCCTGCGCGGCTTACAAAACGGAAGATGAATATGTAAAGCCGGCGGACCCGGATGAGCCGCCAACGTGCCTGATTCATGAAACCAAGCTCGATCGTGTTTCTGAGGACAGCTATTTCTTCCGGCTCTCGGATTATGACGAGGCGTTGCTTGGGCTGTATGACGCGAGGCCTGATTTTGTGCAGCCAGAAGCGCGCCGCAATGAAGTGAGAAGTTTTGTTCGGGGCGGCTTGCAGGATCTTTCTGTCAGTCGTTTGAAGTCTTCGGTCAGTTGGGGCGTGCCGGTTCCCGATGATCCCGATCACACGATGTATGTCTGGTTCGATGCTTTGACCAACTACATTACGGCGATTGGGTTCGGCAACGAACAACAGGAACGGGCCGTGGGGTTTGAAAAGTTTTGGCCGGCGCTGCATCTGGTCGGCAAAGACATCCTGCGTTTTCACGCAGTCTATTGGCCTGCTTTTCTGATGGCTGCCGGACTCAAGCAGCCAAAAGCCATTGTCGCACACGGCATGTGGGTCGATCCGGCGGGGCGCAAAATGTCCAAGACGCTTGGCAATACCATCGATTTGGATGTGCTTAACCGGCATTTTTCGACTGATGCGATCCGGTATTTCTGTCTGCGTGACATGGTGTTTGGCCAGGATGGGCGCTTCGGTTACGAGAACCTGATCGATCGCACCAACAGCGATCTCGCGAGCGGTCTCGGCAATCTTTCCAGCCGGACGCTGACGATGATACAGCGATATTGCGACGGCCGGGTTCCCTCGGGAGACATTTCCGAAGAAGGTCGTCTGCTCGCGAAGCGGGCCGGCATTGATGCCGACGAGACGGCGGTCTCGGGAGTGATCGAACACGCGCGCGATGAGTTCATCCGCTACTTCAACAACTTTGGATTCAACCGCGCCCTGGAGGAGGCATGGGCCATCGTGGCGCGGGCGGACAAAATGATCTCTGAGGCGAAGCCCTGGGACCTGGCCAAGGATCCAGCTCAGCGGCAAACACTGCACGCGGTTCTATATCGCGCGGCTGAGACACTGCGCTGGCTGAGCGTGCTGCTTTACCCGGTCATGCCCAGTGCCACGCGCGAGATCTACAACCAACTTGGCTTAACTGAAGATTTATCGAAGCTCGATCCGAGACAATTGAAGTGGGCCGGTTTAGCCGCGGGAACGCAAATCGGCGAGGTTAAGGGACTATTTCCTCGTTTGGATAAAACAAAAATTATGGATGAGATAAAAGGCGGTAGCCAGAGCACCGAAGGCGGAGTTGATGCGGGCAAGAGCCCGAGTGTCAATACAGATCCAGGTGGGACAGATCCAGGTGGGCGGGACAGTAGTCCAGCCGGCACGGCGGCCTCCGGTGAACGGGGCATTAGCCCGACCGTTAGGGAGGGCTCAGGCCAACACGCGACTGAGGCTGACGCGGTACAGAACAAGACCGGTGACGGTCTGATTGAGATCACTGACTTCGCTCAGATCGATCTGCGCGTCGGCGAAGTTCGCAGCGCAGAAAGAATTCCCAAAGCCGACAAGCTCCTGCTTCTGACCGTTGATATCGGCGAAGAGAAGCCGCGGCAAATCCTCGCCGGCATCGCCCAGTATTACACGCCGGAACAACTGGTCGGCCGCAAGATTGTCGTGGTAGCGAACCTCAAGCCTCGGAAGCTGCGCGGCCACGAGTCGCAGGGTATGCTTTTGGCTGCCTCGGTAGGCGAGGAAGGGAAGCCGGTGATTGCGACGTTCGCGGAAGACGTGCCGAATGGGGCGAGACTGAAGTGAAACTCGTGACCGTGTGTTATTAGATAAACCCTGAATTCGATCCCAGCAATTTTTGCTCACGGATTTGTGTGATTTCGTGGATCAACTATTGTGGGGAAAGAATCGATCCACGAAATCACACGAAGAAGAACTCCTTCTTCGGCGAGGATTTCGTCTTCGTACGGCCAGGCTCCTGCTCCGATCTCATGCATCGATGATTCGCGCACTCGTCATTGTTTTGTTCTGGCTGAACCTTAGCGTTGTCGTTGCTGCGCAGCCCCGATCCACAAAGCCACTGGAGCTCACCGCAGAAATAATCTCGCAGAGTTATTGCTCCGTTAACGAAGATGCTGCTTCGCTTGAGATCAAGCTGAGACTTAGTTTTCGGAACGTCGGAAAGCAAAAGCTTATTCTTTACAATGGTCACGATCTGTTTTACCAAACCAAGATTCGTAGCGCGCCTGAAAATCGGTCGGCACCCTATGAAGTGTGGGTCGTTAACTCTCGATACTTTGACGAGGAATTTGAGGCAATCGATCAGACGTCACCCGGTAAGGTCTTTATTACTTTAGCGCCCGGCGCCGTCCACGTGCGAGAAATATTGATCGGAGTCGAGGTCGTGACTAACAAAATCGACCGCGGTGACTCGTCCATTCGAGATGGCGATCACACACTGCAATTGATTGCCTCCAACTGGTACCAGTCAAGAGCGATGGCTCAGAAGCTTCGTCAGGAATGGCAAAAGAAAGGAATGCTGTGGTCCGATCCGTTGGATTCTCGGCCGATACACTTTCTGGCCCAGCGCCCCGCTGCGCTGGTACGCTGCAAGTGACGAAATGACCTTCACCGATTCACATTGCCACATCGACGGCCCCGAATACGACGCCGACCGCGCAGAGGTAATCGCCAGGGCGCACGAGGCCGGCGTCACTACCATGCTCAACGTCGGCACTGGCGATCCGCATAGCGGTGCGTTCGAACGCGCGGTTGAGTTAGCTGAGAATCATCCACAAGTTTATGCAGCTATTGGCGTCCATCCACATGATGCGAAGCTGTTCGACGATGCGGCAGAGCAGCGCCTAACGAACTTGGAGAAACAGAGTGCGCGAGTGATCGCCTGGGGAGAGATTGGACTCGACTATCATTACGACCACTCGCCGCGCGAGACTCAGCGCGAAGTCTTTCAGCGGCAGTTGCGTATCGCCCGCGAACAAAGTCTGCCGGTGGTGATTCATTCGCGCGAAGCCGACGACGATACGATTGCGATCCTGACGGAAGAATTGTCCGGTTATGAACGCGCCGGAGTGTTGCATTGTTTTGGTGGCAGTCTGGCGATGGCTCAAGCCGCAATCGGGTTGGGGTTCTTCATTTCCTTCGCCGGCAATCTAACTTTCAAGAAGGCCGAAGACCTGCGGGACATCGCCCGGGAGTTACCTCTGGAACGCCTGTTGATCGAGACTGACTGCCCCTATCTGACGCCGGTTCCTTTCCGAGGGAAACGCAACGAACCAGCGCGTGTTGTCGAGACGGCGCGGTGTCTTGCCGAGATTCATGGCAAAGAGGTTGAAGAGATTGGACTATTGACGAGTGAGAACTTCGTGAAGCTCTTTCAGGTTTGAATTGCGAGGCAGCGGGGGCAAGGCCTTCTTCCTTACCTTGAGGCGTTCGAGAGTTGAATGACTACGATAAGATAGAAAGGCGCTCTCTATTCGAAAGGAGACTCATGTTGGAAAATCT
>JAWWPL010000360.1:0-13795 GCA_033850605.1 Blastocatellia bacterium
ATGCTGCCCCGGCACAGGCTAGCAGCCTGTGCTACAAAAACCCGGCGAGCACTTTTATACTCAAGCGCTCTGTGCCAGGGTCAGGATATTCGCGGGCGCTTTAGTAGTCAGATGTTCCTTGAACAGACGAGCCGAAGCATCGAGAAAGTCGTAGGAAGTTACTATCCCGACCAGCTGATCGCCTTCGACCACCGGCAGGCAGCCCACGCGGTTTTCGCGCATTAGCTCGATCGCTTCCAGGGTGGGAGTCGAGGGTGTAACCGTATACGGATTGCTGACCATGATCTCGCGCACCGTAATCACCCCCAGATCCTTTTCGGCAATCCGATTGGTTATCAGATGAAGCACGCCGCGATGAGTTACCAGGCCCACCAGGCGACCGGCTTCATCTTCCACCGGCACGTGTCTGATGTGTCGCCAGTCCATTACGCTGGCGGCCAGGTCGATCAGGTCGTCGGGCTGGACGGTGAAGAGATCGGTTGACATGAACTGCCCGACAGTGCGATAGCCCTGCTCCCAATCACCCGGCTCAGATGCCGAGATTAACGGCCAGCGATGAACCGGCTCGCCTTCTTTCTGTGAGGCCAGCATTGCGGCCGCCAGTCTTTGTTGCCGGATGTCCCTCGAACCCTCTTCGCGCATCGCCCGCAGCGATTTCAAGATCCAGCGCGCTCCCGTTCGGCGCGATCGCACGCGCTCTTCGATGATCCCGAGATATTTGCTCGTCTCTGCGCGGTCGACGCCCGCGTTGTTGAGTCCCTGTTGCGCCAGCGGCAGCAGCTGATCGAGCACGAGTGAAGCAGCCGGAGTGCTCCGTCCATCGATCCAATTGAATTGAGCGTCAAGTCCGTGACGGGCGGCACGAAAGAAGTTCGACTTGGCGTCATCAAATCTCATGAGCTTGGCAACGTCGCCGTACTCTTGCGGCAACGCCAGCATCAGGCCGGCGAAAAAAGCCGCGTTCGCGATCTCGTCAATCACCGTCGGCCCCGCCGGCAAAGCACGATTCTCGATTCTCAGATGAGCGACGCCATCCGCCACTCCATAACAAGCCCGGTTCCAGCGCCAGACGGTGCCGTTGTGCATTCGCAACGCTGAAAGCTGCGGAATGTCCCCGCGTGCCAGGACCTGAAAAGGATCTTCGTCGGGTTGCGAAATCATGATCGGCCGGAAGCGCAGGAGCTGATCGTGAAAGAGCGCTATGACCGAATCCTCGAGCCAATGATCGCCAAAACTAACTCGGGTGGGCTGGCTGCGCGCTTGTTGGGGGCGAGAGCGCGCATCGGTCGAGTGTTGAAACAAAGCTACCCGCGTTTCCTGCCACAGACGTTGACCAAACAAAAGAGGTGAGTTGACCGCGACGGCAAGCAGCGGCGCCGTGATGGCCTGGGCCAAATTGTAATGCCTGACAAATTCCTCCGGGCTGGTTTGGAAGTGCACCTGAAAACTGGTGTTGCACGACTCCATCATGATGTTGTCGTGCGTTAGCTGAAGTTCATCCAGTCCCTTGATGTGAATTGAAAACGGCCCGCCGCGCAAACGAATGACGGCCCGGTTCAACTCGTGGTATCGCGGCTTTGGCGTCAAGTTCTCTAAGGTCAGATCGGATTTCAAAAGCGTGGGTAGAATTCCGGAGAGCAATACATCGGCGCCGCAAGTAGCGGCCCCCACTCGGGCCAGAGAAATAACTTCGTTAAGTTCCTTTTCCAACTCACTGAGGCAGGATCCGTTCAGCAGCAAAGGCGTCAGGTTGGCCTCGAGATTGAACCGGGCTATTTCGGTGGTCAGCCGTGAATCGTTAGCCTGACTCAGTACTTCCAATGAAACCGGAGCGGGGCGCAAGTCGCGATCGACGAGAAACATTTCCTGTTCAGCTCCGATGCGCGTCACCCCGCTTTCGACGTGACCGTTTTCCAGCATGAAGGCCAAGGCATGCAAATCGTCCAGCACCGCCTTCATGAAGGCCTGCGCTTTCTTCTGATCAAATGCGGCTTCGACGTTGTGTTCGCCCATAGAATTCAGACGCCGGCCTCTGCTTTCCTGAGCCGGGGCGGGCTTGGTTCGCTGATTAATGATGACCACGGCAATTCATATGCCGACTTTGAGCTGATTGCTTGTGGCTTTAGAAGACGGGTTCGTCAACCTCGGTGGCGGAGTTGGCCTGAGGAGTTTTCCTCAGCTTTGGGGATCTTTGACGAAGGATGATTCTTTGAGATCGCAAATTGCGATATCGAACAGCCGAAGCCAGGGGAAAGGAGGAACCAAGCTCGTGCTGGGAGCGCGGACGGCTCGTCCGCACTGAGCGCGCAGCGCGAACAAATAATCCAGTCACAAGATTCGAAGAACAGGAACTGAGCGAGCTCCGCTCGCTGTGCGGACGAGACGTCCGCGCTCCCAGCGCCCTACTTCTTCGGATGACACTCGACGCATTGAAACTGAGATATATCTCCAAGATTCACGGGATGTTGGAAAGGCTTGTTCGGCTTATGGCAATAGTCGCATTTGTGTTCATCGGCGAGCGCTCCCAGATCAACCGGATGTTTGAATGCTCCGGTCTTTACGTTTTGGTCAGGCGGCGCCGCCGAGTCGAAGATCGTTGTGTGACAGACATTGCAGTTATTGCTGATCACTTTGCCGGTGTTACTGACGTGCTCGCCGTCGTGACAGCGGAAGCAACCCGAGGAATATAGATGGCCGATGTTGTTGGTATGCGTCTCCCAGTCCGTCTTCATCTCGGGGAAAAAGTAGGTTTGAAATATGCGCTGAACTTCCGTAACCGCGCCTTTGATCACCTCCTGCTTTTGTGAATACACGTCCGGATAAGAAGTACGATAGAAATCATTCAAACCACCGGCAATCGCGCTTAGTGCGGCCGGTGTGGTTTCGTATCGGTTACTGAGCACCTCCACGGCTTTCCGTTTAAGATATGGTATCGACGGATCCAATCTGCCAGCCCCTAAAGCCTGATCCACAGCGACATCCGGTGGAAGATAGATGTGGGCGGGACGACTATGACAATCGATGCAATCCATCCGGCGTTTGTCTGCCGCGTTAATTTTATCCGTTGACAGCGGACGAGTGCGATCAGAGTATTCCGTGACGTTGCCTTGTCTGTCCTTCATTCGTACCCAAGGAATAACTTGCCGGTGATCATCAGTGGAAATGAAAGTGATCTCGTTGGCCAGGTTCATATGCCAATGGATTCCGGCTACCGGGCCCGTTGCCGGATCGCCGCCGCCTACATTAATCAACATCTGTAACCTGCGAGGAGTGTTTTGTTCATCGTAGGCATAGTTCGTGAAGACCTTCATTTGATTGCCGTAGAACTTGGCGGGCCAATGACATTGCTCGCAAGTGTCGCGCGCCGGGCGCATATTATGAACGGGCGTGGTAATTGGCTTGGGAACTTTGTTGAAGGCTACCGCATAAAGCTGATATGCGCCGGTAATTTTCGAGCGCGCGTACCATTCGGCGCCGGCGCCGACATGACAATCAACGCAACGCAGACGCGCGTGCGACGATACCTGAAAGGCAACGAATTCGGGCTTCATCGTTTCATGACAGGTAGTCCCACAGAAGGCCACTGATTCCGTGTGTTCGAAGGCTCGATAGCTTCCAAACGCGCTCATGAAAACAAAAACCATGCTGAGCGCGATGAAGCTGAAGAACGCTCGTCTGCTGTTGGCATTATTGAAATCAATTCTGGGAAACTTTGCGATCTCTTCTGGTGAGAGCCGCCGCCGCCGGCGACGTTCCCACAACATTCCTGCGCCGACGATCGCCAGACCCAGGATCAAGCCGCCCGGAAGAAGCACGTAGGCAAATATGCCGAGATATGCAGTGTTAGTACCGCCGGATAGTTCGATCAGGAAAAGTAAGACGATGCTGCAAAGGCTGGCGAGGGCAATAGCAAAACCGGCAAAGCTAATATAGTTACGGAAAAGCGCTGGAACCTTCACGTTAACTGTCTCACTCATCGTCAATTTCCTCCGGCCGATACCATCGACAAGGTTAATCTACAAACACTCAAGCCGAGCGCGGCGCAGATGCGCCCGCTCGGCAACACAATTTATTCAGCTATTTCCCGGACTACTTCTTGAATGTCTTCATGTAAACCACGAGCGCCTTCGCCTGTTCCGGCGTGATGCCTCGCTCTTCAAAAGCCGGCATGTTGGGCGGCTTCTCAGGCTTCTTCCCTTTGAGTATTGCCTGCAACATGTCGTCGTCTGCCAGAGTTGCATCGAACTTCTTCTCCGCGGTCGCGCCGTGACACGCGACACACTTCGCTTTGTACGTGCCGGCTGCGTCAAAGTCGTCAGCGCCCGCTCTCGCGGGTACCGTCACCACCAGGAAAGTCGCTGCCAACATTAGACTCGCAAACGCGGCTCCCAGTTTTACCAAACCTTTAATTGTGATCTTCATAATTGCTTTCTGCTTTCAAAAGGGACTCTATACTCACCGGCTTCCATTTGACCGGCTAAGTCTCAAAGGGCAATGACCGTGCCGCATAATGAATCGGGCAAAATCCCGTTTTATTTCCGCCGCCTGCGTGCTTTTGCCCATATTCATGGAAAATTCCTCTAAAGATTAGTGGCACAGACTTCAGTCTGTGATTTGAATCCTGCGATCACAGGCTGAAGCCGTGCCACCTCATGCCGCGCGCTTGTGACAGGCCGTGCACTTTTTGGATCCTACGGCCGTAGCGTCAGGCCTCACTTTCAACACCGCATCGTGACAAGTACCGCAGGTCCTATGAAAGGCCTGCTGATTATTCAGAATGATCGGATCAGCACCTTCCATTTTGAGTTGTGGTATCTCAGGCAGAAGCTTCGGTTTAGTTTCAGCACGAGCGTGGCAATCACGACAATCATTCACCGGCGGAGCGTTTGGATCTTTCTCAAACAGATCCGCGGAGAGTGTGGCCATACGATCGGCGGGCCACACCGTCTTGTGCGGCGGATGCTTGAGCGCTTCGGCCGCCGGCTGCGCCGTGTGGTGGCACTCGACGCAGGCAATTTTGGCGGTACCGTCCGCGCTGCGATTCTTGTTGATGTGATCGGTGTGATTGAACGCTACCGGCCCAAGTTTAGCTTCGAGCGCCAGAATAATTTTGTCCGGCGGCTTCTTGCCATCCTGCGCGGATAGGTCATTGGTGATAGTTGACGTACCTGGGACCAAAAGGATCGCGAAAATGAACGTCGCAAACATTATGAAAACTTTCATAGGTTAGTTCCTTTCGAGCCTGGCGTGTTTCCTTCGTCAGATTCTTCATTTCAAAAGTGCCACGTTGCTCCCGCGTGGCAACGCTTGCAAACTGTGAAGTCATCGCCGCCAAACGCGCGCTTGCCATCGTGGCAAGTCATGCAGCTTTGCCCTCGACCCGTCGCATGATGATTAAGCGGTTGCGGGGCGGTAACTTGTTTTCGCTGTGGCATTCCGGCTCTCACCTGGTGACATTCAGTGCACGATACTTTTTGATGTTTCGCATGATTAAAGCTGACACGGAACGCCTGGGCCGACTCGGGTGTCCGGGAATAACCGCCCAACTGATGACACGTTCCGCATGAAGAAATATCACGCCCCCCAGACTGTGCTCGGGGTGTGTGGCATCGGAAACAAGTAACGTGCGCGTTGAATCCCGTTGGGATCGACAGCGCCACGCCGGCGCGCGCCGGCCGGTGACAGGTGGAGCAATTGACCCCGCCCATATTCAGGTGTCGCGAATGATCGAACCTCATCGTGAAGGTTTGCAGGCGGGGAAACGGTTTCAGCGTTCCAGATTTCGCGTCGGTATGGCAGATCGTGCAGATCGGACTTCCGGAATCTGAAAACTGTTGCGCGTGACATCCTGCGCAGGGGAGATGACTGGATCCACCGGGCCGTTTCGGACTCGGTGAATTGTCGTCGCGACGATGACATAACAAACACGGCAGCCGCGCATGATTCTGGCTGCTGTGCTGAAACTTTCCATAATTCAACCCCTCGGGAAATTGCATCTGCTCCTGATTCGGCGAAGAGGCAGCCAGGATATTGGGTCCCGACCCTGACGCTCGCGATTTCAAAACCGCGACGAAAGTCATGCCACTAACTGATACCGCGAGCATCAAAATGATCGCATAGAGTCGATTTCTCTGTGGAAACTCTGTGTCCCTCTGTGTCTCTGTGGTGAAATTACGTCGGAAAAGATTCAGCACAGAGACACAGAGGGACACAGAGATCACACGGAGAGAACCCCGCCAAACTCGATTCCCCATTCTTAATAGTGTCCTGGACAATTCAATCATCAACTTGGCTTCACCGTGGGCTTTGGTATCGGTATCGCCGTCGGATGACTTTCCGGAACAGCTTCCTTGCCAAAGGCAACGTGGCATTTCGTACAGACGAACTTAGGGTCTTTCTTTCTCTGGTCGATCTCGAAATTTAAAGCGCCGCCGTCATCTGTGGTCGCGGTGATATGACAGCCGTCGGCACCACCGCACGAGCGCACCGGCACCTTCAACGTCTTCACATCCAACGTGCTAAAGGCCGGGCTCGCAGCGTTGTGACAACCCACGCAGTTCAGATCGGGATGCTCTCCGCCTTCATGCCGGAAAGCACCGGCCGAAATACGCCGGCTCCATTTGCTGAGCACGGTCCGATCGGTTATGCCCATCGTTACGGCCAGCTTCGGATCAAAGTCGGTCGTCAGTTGTGTCGGCAACGAAAGTTTATGGCAGGCGTTACAGTCAGTGGGCGCTGGTGCAATTCCGGAATCGGCGCTATGACAGGTGAAACAGACGGTGTGACTATTGGGTGACGTCTTGAACGTGCCCTTCTTTAACCAAAATGCATCACCGATATTCTTCGGGGGTTTAGTCACATATTCTTCGCTGGAACTTCCCTGCGGCTGATAAGTCTCGTGACAGACCGGACAGCTTTTTGGCGGTCCGTCCTTCTTCTTTTCCTGGAGCGACACTGTCACGAACCAACCGCGATCGTTTTGCAATGCCGGCAAGTTAAAGCCAACAACGTCGATGTGTTTGTCATGCGGGAAACCCACGCTGAACTCCGAAACTAACTCTCGTCGCTTGAGCGTTGGATCAGTCAGGTCGCCGAGACTGGGGAAAACGAACCGGCTGGTATCTCTGGGGCTGTTCTTGACGTGACAGTTGGCGCAAATGACCGGCGCGGGCCGTTCGCGCGCGAAAAATTGCGCGCGATGACAATTCAAACAGGAATCATGTTCGGGAAAATCACTGACATCGGGAAAGGCGGCGCCGGCCTGACGCACTTCTTTCCAATTCTTTGAGGGCAGCTTGTGACAGGAGTTACAGGTAAGCTTTTGAGCGATTACGTGAGTCTGGTGAGAGAAGCGTGCATAGTCGACGCGTGGCGTCTTACCAGCTTTTTTCACGGGTCGTTGGCGTGAGCGCGCCTGCGGATCCAGCGAGCTGTGCTTTCCGGATGCGTTTGAGTTTAAGCAGGGCACAAATAGCGCCACGACGAACGTCAATACCCCTGATGTAAGATAGCGAATCAGCACTGCGCGGTTTCTCTGTAGTGCACACAAACTCCAGCCGCGGTCATCAACCGGGCCAGAGTATGTTGGCTAAAGATTTTCTCGCCGGTGTGGTCAGAAGCCCGACCGTCAGGGAGGGCTCGATCCCGCTGCTAGCCCTCCCTCACGGTCGGGCTTCCGACACGTTCTTTGTTTACTCTTTTCTCCCAAAATAAATCCGCAAGGACGTATAAGGCAGATGAGCGTGATAATTCTGCGGCCTCGGTCCGACCAGTACACTCTCGTTGTAGTTGTAGTACTGGTACCCAAGATTCCAATCCAAATGCCGGTTGATCCTAATCGCCAAACGGCCTTCCGGTGACTGATAACTCATCGGGTACGAGCTGATCAGAGTTCCCGGGCTGCCGGTCGGATCCGCCAGACGGCTTCCCTGTCCGTTGTCCCGGTTGATTCGATACGACGCGAAAAGCGTGACCCGGGGACCGATCCGTGTGGTCATGTCCAGGAAGAAGAAATTATTTCTCACGAAGTAAAGACTGTGACCTAACGGATGTCGCACGCTCGCGGCGGGTGGAACCTGATAGAAATAATCAACCACTGCGTCGCTGTTCAACCAGTTGTAGTTATAACCAGTGCTGAACGAGAGTTTCGGGCTCACCAGCCAGTCAACCGAAGAAGTAAAGGTGCGGGATTTCACGTTCACGCCAAAGTCGGTCAACGAAACTCCGGCGATCTCAGAAGGATTCGCGTTGTCTTTGGTGATCACGGTGAGATTGAAATTAATTTTGCGGTTCGGCGAGTAACGGCTCTTCGCTCGAATGTTCGTATAGTTGTAATTCCCAATACGGGTAAAGACGTTGTCGGCGGTCCCGTGTTCGGCGTCAAAGTATATGGTCCAGTTCTTCACCGGCCGGGCCTTGAATCCCCCGAAGAACGCGTGGGTATGATTTTGTTCGACAACGTCTTCAGGCACTAGTGCCACGGGCGCGTTGGTGTTAAGCGCAAAGCCGCTCAACACCTCCTCGATGCGACGACTCCCGTAGCGATAGCCGAAGTGCACTGCGTAGCGAGGATTGAATTGGTAGTCACCTTCAAGAGTATCCTCGTACTTGCGATAGAGCGTGCTCGTGCTGACGCCTAGATTACTGAACGACCTGGTGTCGATGACTGCGCCCCGCTGGACCGAGAAGGTGTCATTGAAGACATCGATGCCGTTGATTTGGAACGTCTCCACGCGAAACGTATTTGAAACTCTGAATTTATCAGTAGCCAGAAACGTCACGCCGATATCTCCCAGCCAGTTAGGCCGGTTGACGCTGCCGGGAATGTTGTACCGGCCCAGGAGCAGAATATTGGGCGCGCCCAACTGGGCGGTGGCTCCGCTCCCGATTCTGGTGCTGAAGTTCAATCCGGTCATGTTCTCGAGAAAGGTCGAGTTAGAAGTCGCTTTGCTGTAGGTGATCCGGCCGGTCACGTCCAACTTCTTGGCCAACAGGGTGTGGGCGCTGAAGCGTGTGTAGTTGGTGCTGCCACTGGTCGGCTCCTGGCGGTTGAACGAGGTAAAGCTGGCCACGGCGGGATTCAGATTCACGCCCTGGGTCGGTCCCAGATTGATGAAACTGTCATCGTGAAAACGGCGGAACCCCTGAAGAAACGAAAAATCGATCGGGCCCACCTTGCCGTCCGCGCCTAAACGAAAGTCGTTAGCCCGGGATTTGAGATTACCCAGCAGAATGAACTCGTTTCCGCCGACGTGGTAGCTGGTGAAGGCCGGGCCACTATATCGCTCGGGCGAGTAGCCCACGTTGAACCGAATCTTTTCGTTCTTGGGCAACAACGTGAGATCGAAATCTCCGAGCGCCGTCTGCGTGTTAAAGCCGTGCTCTCCCGTAACCGGATTTGGCGGCCGGCTGAACGAGGTAGGGCTAAAGATCCAGTTAGGATTGTCGATGTTGTTGAGAAACCTGAAATACTTGAACCGCCGGTAGGTCCCTTCAAAGCGATACCATTTTGGCTTCTCAGCGCTGATCCGCAAGTTGCTGTAAGGGTCCGAACCCCAACCCGTCGAGGTGACCAGCAACGTGTCAAACAACTTTCCCTTGCCGTCTTTTGACCGCATCAGAAAGCTGGAATCGAACAGTCGTGGGCCGGCCTTGTAATTCAGATCGCTGCGATACTTGTTTAGATCGCCATCGACCCTGATCCCGCGATAGCCCAGTTCAATACTGGAGATGATCATGTAGTTGCCGGCATCCTCTCCCGTTTCGGTTGAGGCCGGGCTTGGCTTTTTCGTGTCGACTCTTTTCGGTGTCGGCGTTGGCGTCTGTGCGTTGACGACTCCAACCAAAAGCATCAGCACCAGCATCGGTCCCCACAGCACGCGCAACATGTTCTTGACGTTGCTTTTCATTCGGTCCATCCCTCTGGCTTCGATCTTGTTAAGCGCTCTCGCCATTTCTTAACCATCCGCGCACGTCCTCAGGCTCCTGCCCGAACCATTGTCAACGGAAAAAGACGGGACTGGTACGTGATCCGTGAACCTTTATGTGACAGGCTGTGCAGTTCGCGTACTGCGCGTTTTGGTTATGCTGTGGTCCCGATGGTTCAACCGCGCCAACGTCATGCGCCAGACTGTGGCAAGTCAGGCAAAGCTGATTGACTTGGGCGTACCTCAGTAAGCGCGGATTCGCCGATCCGTGCGGAGTATGACAAGCCACGCATCCTTCGGTCTTGACCGGCGCGTGTTCGTACGTGAACGGACCCTGCTTGTCCGCGTGGCATTTAATACAACCGGCGTCTGAGCCTATTGCGAGTCTGGTCTGCTTAAGTTCGAATCCGCCATGGGGATTGTGGCAATCGCTGCAGCGCATGGCGCCCTCAAGGACCTTATGATGGAAAGGCGCCGAGAAGGCCGGCTTGACTTCGCTGTGGCAAGAGATGCAAAGCTGAGGGTCGTTGGCCCTTAGCATTCTAATGGTCGAGAAGCCTGGCTTTTCCGCGTTCGGTGTAGTTACCAGCACATTCGAGCTGGCGAGATTCCTTGCCGGCGCCGTGTTGCCGTGCGGCGAGTGACAATCGATGCAGCCAATATCATTACGCCAGTGCTCGCCCCGGCGGAAGTTGTTTCGCTCTTCCTTGCCCGCATGGCAGGAAAGGCAGGTCTCAGAGGCATCTTTCGATGACTTGTTCTTGAAAGAAATTATCTTGAGCGGATCGCCTTCTGCGATATGGTCCTTACCCGGGCCATGACAAGATTCACAGCCGGTGACCTTGCTCTTCCAACTACCAATGGTGGAAAGAGTGGCGTGCGTCGTGTGCGAAAAGGCTTTGAATTGATCTTCGTGACAGTCTTTGCATGCGTCGCTGCCGACATAACCCGCGTCGCCGACCTTCGCGAGTAGCACCGGCTTCGATTGAGTTACGACCGGCTTCGACTGAGTCGCGGCGGGACTAACGGCCTGCGAACTCCGGGTCGAAGCGAACCAGACGACCGTGCCCAACACTGACCCGCAGACGAGGGACGTCTTGATTGCTTTGGCCAGTCTCATTTTGAGCCTCCCTCCAAAATTGCCTTCCAGATTGAAAGAGCCTGCCTAATTTGCAGACAAGAATGCTGATTATTTATAGAGCGCTCGGGCGAGCCTTTTGCGCGGCGATGGAACTAGCGACAAGTTTCTGTAATGTTGGTCCCACGCATCCCGACTAGTTTTCAGGGAGCCGGTTTGTGCCCAGGATGCGACCTCCCCGCCGTTGCGACTAACCATTGAACATCCGCCCCGGCGCGTCCTACATACAGTCTCAATTAGCGCTTGTCGGGATATTGCGCCCATGCAGATCCTCTCGTCTGTGCGTTTGTCCACATATGAGTGGTTTTTGATTCGGCTTTCTCATCGTCCATTACGCCACCTGATGAATCGTTTCCCTTCTGAGCAACTCACATGCCCGACTGGCCAAAGGGCTGCTTTAAGAGTTTTTGCTGAGTGATAGCCGAGCTGTGGGAGTTTTCTCTCAGCCGGTTGCGGAACTTCACTCAAGATTCCAAATGACAACTTCCACTCTTCTGTAAGAGCGTTCTCTTTTGCATAAGAAGAAGCAGATCAGCGGAGAATCGGCAGAGAGGAACGCATTTTGGTTTGTTCCCCTCCCTCAGGAGAGGTTAGGGGTGGGTGCTGGGCGCGAAGTGTCTTAGATTGTCGCTCTTGTTTACCTGACACGAGCGGGCTGCGAAGTGGCTCGATGAGAAGATCGTAAATGATTTCAGCTGATTGCCTGCTCTTCGACGTGAATGGTGGAGGGTTTCGGCTAATCAGTCTTCTCAAATTTCAGCGCCGCCGAGTTCATGCAGTAGCGCAAGCCGGTCGGCTGCGGGCCGTCGGGAAAGACGTGGCCCAAATGCGAGCCGCACCGCTGGCACTTCACTTCAGTTCGCACCATGCCCACAGTGCTATCGGTCTCTTCCGCGATATTTGTGTCCGAGACCGGGGCGTAGAAGCTGGGCCAGCCACTGCCTGACTCGAATTTTGTATCTGAGCCGAACAGCTCGAGACCGCAGGCTGCACAGTAATAGATGCCCGCATCGTGATTGTTCCAGTAGTCGCCGGTGA
Organism: Blastocatellia bacterium; assembly: GCA_033850605.1. Lineage (GTDB taxonomy): Bacteria > Acidobacteriota > Blastocatellia > Pyrinomonadales > Pyrinomonadaceae > UBA11740. Next base: position 12,103 of record JAWWPL010000360.1, read on the forward strand.
ACGCCCTCTCGGTCCCGGCCTGACGCAGCACGCGGTATTGATCGGGCGAGAGTTCGCTCCGCCATTCTTCGTCGGTCTTTTCTATTTTATCTATCATCGTCGGTATCTCCAGTAGTTTATCGAGAGAATTTTTGTGCAGTTTCGTGTGATTTCGTGGATCGAGTCTTTGCGCGGAAAAGCGATCCATGAAATCACCCGAAGAAGCACCAAGCCCGGAATCCGCAGATTGCACAGATTAGAAAACGAAACGGCTAGAGCGGACGAGTGAGCCGGTTGATGTCGCTTCGTTGCGAGTCTGCGATCTTCCCGGGGTTGCGATCTTCTTTCCGCCCAATAGCTGTAATCCGCGGATCAATCCCCGATTATCTTCACTAACACGCGTTTCTTTCGTCCACCGTCAAACTCGCCATAGAAAATTTGTTCCCACGGACCAAAATCCAAATTCCCCGCGGTAACTGCGACTACTACTTCTCTGCCCATGACTTGTCTCTTGATGTGCGCATCCGCGTTGTCTTCACCAGTGAGATTGTGATGATAAAGGCTGAGCGGCTCGTGTGGCACCAACTGCTCGAGCCAGGTTTCATAATCATGATGCAGGCCGCTTTCATCGTCATTGATGAATACTGAAGCGGTGATATGCATAGCGTTGACGAGCGCGAGGCCTTCAGTGATTCCACTGTCCTGCAGGCATGACTCAACCTGCGGCGTGATGTTGATAAAAGCCCGCCGGGTGGGTACTTCGAGCCAAAGTTCGCGTCTATAGCTTTTCATAGGAGGTCTTAGTCGTATCCGAAACCCCGGAGGGTCCAAATCATAGTCGTCGCAAGGGTCACTGAGACTCGACAGCAGTGAAGTCAGTACCACCCGCGTGAGCGGGTGGATCCAACAGTCAACCGGTGCGTTGTGTGATTAACCCACCCGCTCACGCAGGTGGTACTGACCCTCGCTCACTTTCGTCCATCATAGAGCACATCAAAGTGCTTGACCTTCGGTTCCAACTCTAAGAGATACAGCGGATCCTTTGGCAAAAGCATCCGCCCTGGTAGTTCGCCTACTCAATTCTTGAAGAGTTGCATTACCTCGCGATGAGCAAGCACCGCATCGGGCTGAGACTGTAATACGTCGAAATATCTGCGCTGGAATTTATCGCCGGTTTCGGAAGGTGTGAGCAGCACCCGCGCTTCCGCCAGCAGGGTCTGCGCGTCGGCATCCAACGCTGGTTCTTTGGCGCTCAGCATCTCATCTATGCGAACGATAAGTTCGGAAATGGTGTGCAACCAGGCAAACTGCTCGTGATTAATAACAAGTTGCAGCAACTCTCCGCGCGTAACGCTACCGCGTGCTTGTTCATAAGCCGCAGTCTCCTGATCGAGTAGCGTTTTGTGCAGACGCAAGAGACCGCGGCGCAAGTCCCTCAACGATTGGGACGTGACTTCAGATACTTCAGTTGACATCAATTCTCCTATCTCACCCTTTAGGCAAACATCAGCTGATTTACGTTTAGATTGGCCGGACGAATCGCAATTGCCATATTAAAGCAAAGAATAGGATTCTGTGAAAAAGCGTCAACGGTTCAGTTTGCTTGCGGCAAAGCGCAAATTTTGCGGGTGATGCTGTAGTGACCTGTGGAGCGTAGGAGTCAGCTAAGCGCCAAGGCCGCGTCGCGTTATTGCGATAGATCGCGATCCAGAAT
>JAWWPL010000385.1:0-8674 GCA_033850605.1 Blastocatellia bacterium
CGCATAACGAATCTGGCTGATCCCTGATTGAATGGTTAGCAAAGCCGGTAAAGGCATCGTGTACCACTGGTACCAACCGCTTTCGAGTTCACGTTTGACTCGCAACTAGGCGCCCGTCGCATCGATCTCGATAACGATGGTTGCGTGCGGCAAGCCGAGAATCTCAGCGAGAATCACACCCGTCTGGCCATAGCCATAGTCGTCGGATTGCAGGCCGGTCATGATCAGGTCGGCCTGCTCTTCGCGAATCGCTTCGGCCAGAACACTGGCTGCACCAAACGGTGAAAGATGAGCGACATTATCGCCGGCGATATGGATCGCTCGATCAGCGCCTCGAGCCAGCGCGTCCTTGATCACGCTCTTGGCGCGCTGCGGTCCCATCGAGCAAACCACCACTTCGCCGCCGACTTTCTCTTTGATACGCAGCGCTTCTTCCAGGGCGTACCCGTCCGACTCGCTGACTTCAAATGAAAGATCGGCTTCCTCGATCCAGGTTGAATCTTTGTTAATGCGCAGAATCGCATCCTTATTGGCGACCTGCTTCATTAGGACGAGTATCTTCATGTTCGGCACGAAAACGGTTTAGCAGTTTCACTCTTCGTAACGCTTGAATAACAAGGCTGCGTTGGTGCCGCCAAATCCGAAACTGTTCGAGAGCGCGTACTGTACATGCGCTTCGCGAGCTTGGTTCGGAATATAGTCGAGGTCGCACTCTGGATCAGGAGTGACGTAATTAATCGTCGGCAACAGGATATTGCGATGAATCGAAAGCACCGAGAAGACGCCTTCGACACCGCCCGCTGCCCCCAGCAAGTGCCCGGTCATCGACTTCGTCGAACTTATCGCTATCTTGTAAGCGTGCTCTCCGAATGTCTTTTTGATCGCCATTGTTTCAAACTTGTCGTTGTAGGGCGTGGACGTTCCGTGAGCGTTGATATAACCCACTTCTTCAGGTTGCACGTTGGCATCCTTCAGGGCTTTCTGCATCACCCGGACGGCGCCCGACCCGCTGGCGTCAGGCATAGTGATGTGAAAAGCGTCGCCGCTCATGCCATAGCCAACCACTTCGGCATAAATCTGAGCGCCCCGACGGCGCGCGAACTCCAACTCTTCCAGAATCAAAATGCCCGCGCCTTCGCCGATGACAAAGCCATCGCGGCCCAACTCAAAAGGTCTGGACGCATGGACCGGATCATCATTGCGTGTTGAGAGGGCACGCAAGGCGGCAAAACCCGCGACGCTCATCGGAGTAATTGCCGACTCAGCTCCGCCGCAAATCATCGCGTCAGCGTCGCCGCGCTGAATAATCTTGAAGCTGTCACCGATGGCGTGGGCGCCCGCGGAGCAAGCCGTCGCGGTGGCTGAATTAGGACCCTTGGCGTTATGCCGGATCGAAACTTGACCTGAGGCGAGGTTAACGATTGCAGACGGAATAAAGAAAGGCGAAACACGGCTGGGGCCGTCCTTCAGGAGCTTTTCGTGCTCCCGCTCGATGGCCCAAAAATCCCCGATGCCGCTGCTGATGTAGGTACCGACGTTTTCAGCAATTTCGTCGGTGATCTTCAGGCCGCTGCCTTTGACTGCTTCATCTGAAGCGGCAATCGCGTAGTGGATGAAGGCGCCCATCTTGCGGGCTTCCTTCTTTTCGATATAGTCCAGCGGATTGAAATTCTTTACTTCGCAGGCGAATCTGGCGGCAAACCTGGCGGCGTCGAACTTCTTGATGTAGTCCGCTCCACTTTGGCCCTCCAAAAGCGCAGCCCAGGTGGTCTCGAGTGTATTGCCGACAGGCGTAACCAAACCGAGACCGGTGACGACGACGCGACGATTCAAAATCAGTACTCCTTCCGTGATCGACTAGACAAGTGGCCGGCGAGCCTGGGACTGTTTGTCCGGATCGCCGTCACCAGCAGCGGATCACTTCGCTTTGTGCTGATCGATATAATTGTACGCGTCGCGCACGCTCTGAATTTTTTCCGCATCCTCGTCCGGAATTTCAATGCCGAACTCTTCTTCGAAGCGCATCACCAACTCGACGGTGTCGAGCGAGTCGGCGCCGAGGTCATCGATGAACCGGGCATTAGGCGTAACTTCGTTTTCGTCGACGCCAAGCTCGTCCACGATAATCTGTTTTACTTTTTGCTCAATCTCTGGATCGGGCATTCGTTTTTGCTCCTCTTTATGATTGTCCGACAAACTTTCAGTTTGCCGATGTTAGTTGGGACACAGACTTCAGTCTACATCCGCACCCCTTGCACAGACCGCGATCCGTGCCATTCCGACGACAAACCAACGTTTGTCGGACAAGCTCACCCCGGCATTGCGTCGCGAGTCGTGCACAGACTAGCCTTATCCTCAACGTTCATGCAACGCAGGCTGCGATCGATCTGGCGCGCCAAACCACTCAAAACTTTTCCGGGTCCAATCTCAATCAAGCTTTGTACACCCTGACTCATCAAAAATTCAACCGACTCAAGCCAACGAACCGGCTGCGATACCTGACGAACCAGCGCGTCGCGCGCCTCCTCACCTGAGGAGATGGCCTTCGCATCCACGTTAGTTACGATCGGGGTCATGGGATTCCTGAAGGTAATCCCTTCCAATTCGACCGCCAAACGCTCCTGAGCGGGCTGCATCAATGCGCAATGGAACGGTGCGCTTACCTTCAGCCGCATCGCTCGTTTGGCGCCTCGCTCCTGCAAGAGTTCAATTGCGCGATCTACCGCGGCGACGTCTCCCGCAATAACCACCTGGTTCTGGGAGTTAATGTTGGCCGCACTACAAACCTGCCCCTGCGCTGCTTCCTCGCACGCGCGAATGACGACTTCCAGGCCGACTCCCAGGATCGCAGCCATGGCTCCGACGCCTACCGGGACGGCTTGCTGCATGAAACGTCCGCGAGCTCGCACCGTTTTGACCGCTTCGGTCAATGAAAGTGCGCCCGCGGCAACCAGCGCTGAGTATTCGCCCAGACTGTGTCCGGCGACAAAATCAGGTTGACGAAAGCCCTCAGTTTCCAACGCCCGTAACGCTGCGATCGAGACGGTCAAAATTGCCGGCTGGGTGTTCTCAGTCAACAGCAATTGTTCTGCCGGACCGTTGAAACATAGTTCCGAGAGCGAAAAGCCTAAGGCCGTGTCTGCTTCTTCAAAGACCTGACTCGCGGCGGGAAAATTATCCGCCAAATCTCTGCCCATGCCCACTTGCTGGGAGCCCTGGCCAGGAAAAACATAGGCGATTGCCGATTGCCGATTGCCGATTGCCAATTGAATTCTCTTGTCCTTACCGGTGGCGCAACAACCAAGCCCAATGACCAATCGGAAATCAGCAATTGGAAATCGGCAATGCCGTCACCAGCGCATCACGACCCCGCCCCAGGTCACGCCACCGCCGAAAGAAGTCAATAACACCACGTCGCCCTTTTGAACTCTTCCAGATGAAACGCACTCATCGAGGCCGATGGGAATCGATGCTGACGACGTGTTTCCGTGCATAGCAATATTCGAATACACCATTGCGCTGTCAACGCTCAGCTTGTTCGCGACCGCGTCGGTTATGCGCTGGTTAGCCTGATGTGGAATGAAAAGATTCACATCGGTAGTAGTTAATCCTGCTTCTTCCAGGACCTCGCGCGAAATATCCGCCATCGACCGAACCGCAACCTTGAACAGTTCATTCCCTTTCATTTTGAAGAAATGATCACCGCGCGCGATGGTTTCAGCGGTAAAGCCGCCCTTGGTGCCCCCACCCGGTGCATACAATTGCTCTTCGTAACGGCCGTCAGAACGAATCTTCGCCGCCAGAATTCCCCGGTCACCCTCCACCGCGCCCAAAACGGCGGCGCCGGCGCCATCGCCAAACAGCACGCACGTCGACCGGTCCGTGTAATCAACGTAGCGGGTCAAAATCTCAGCCCCAATCACCAAAGCATACTTTGATTGGCCGCACCGAATCATCGCATCAGCCAGGGTTAGCCCGTAAAGAAATCCGGAGCAGGCAGCCACGATGTCCATGGCCGCGGCTTTATCTGCGCCCAATTCAGCCTGAATCAGACAACCGGTCGAAGGCAGGATCTGATCGGGCGTTACTGTGGCGCAAAGGATCAGATCAATCTCAGTAGGCTCGAGGCCCGCCCGCGCAATCGCCTCGCGCGACGCACGCACCGCAAACTGCGAAGTGTACTCATCGGGCGCGGCCTGACGCCGCTGCTTGATCCCGGTCCGCGTCGTAATCCACTCGTCAGAAGTGTCGACGATCCGTTCCAAATCGGCATTCGTTAGAATGCCCGCCGGATAGGAATGGCCCGTGCCAAGAATGCCCGAATTAAATTTCGACATTCAATATGTCTCGCTAAAAATGCCGTTTAGGGGCAGGACCTTTTCCCGCCGCACGCCGCACGAGTGCGGCGCCTAAACGGCTGCTTGGTTGTCAGGCAGTTTGTTCGACTTGAATTATTTCGCGACCTTTGTAAAAGCCGCACTTAGGACAGACCCGATGTTGCATACGTGGTTCCTGACAGTTTGGACAGGCGACGGTTTGCGGCGCTCGCAGGGCATCGTGTGCCCGGCGCTTGCCGCGACGCGATTTTGAGTGACGGCGTTTTGGATTTGGCATGATTACTCCACAATCTTAATTTCAGATCTCAGATTTCAAATCTCAGATTCTCTCGATTTCAAGTCTCAAATCTCAGATTCTTAAATTTCAAATTTGAAATCCATGTCTTTCAGAACCTTGAGCTTTTTACTTCTTAAGGCGCCTGGCCCAGCGGCGAGCAAAGTACCAAGCTCAAAGAACCAGACCCCACATTACATTTGCAACTCTTTCAGTTTCTGCCAGCGTGAATCCACCTCGTCGATCTCACACTGACATTTGTTCAGATTTCGATCAATCCCGCAACTCGGGCATAGGCCTTTGCAATCGTCGCGACACAACACATTAACAGGTACGGCCAGAAGAAGCTCTTCGCGAACCAGTTCGTCGAGTTCAAGCGCTTCACCATCAAAGACCGAAACGTTCAAATCTTCCGGCTGCAACTCGTGTTGCTCTTCGGCAGCCCAACTAACATCCCTAACAAATCTCTCACTGAAATCCGCAGAAATCGGTAATTCAACCGGCTGCAAACAACGGCCACAAACAACTTCGAGCTTGGCTTGCAGCTGACCACGCAGCGCAACCTCAGTTCCCTCACGCCGGATCCGGCCGGAAACCTCAGCGGGCTCGACAAGCCGGACCTCAGGATCATCCAACGGAAGTTCTTCAGCGTCGTAGAGCCGCTCAAACTTGCCGCCGTGTTCTTCCAGCTTATCCAACTCTATTCGCATACCAAAACCCTCTGGATCATACAGACTGCGTCAGGGGGTTGAGCGCAAAGTCGCTAATTATAGCCGGGTATCCTGCACTTTCAAAGCGAGGGTAGCCGCCGGCATGGTTTTCAGCCGCTGGTGCTTGCCTTTCGCTTCGCCTTACGCGGCTTCTTTAGCGGCACAACCGAAGCGGAAGTTCCCGGGCCTTTTTCCTCAAGCTTGGCACATTCACTGCGCCAGATCGATTCCAAATGATCGCTATCGACTACCCCGCACGCGCTGAGCACTTCGATCAGGCTCTTGACCAAAGCATGATTCGTGTAAGCCGTCTCGGACTGACGCAGCAGCAGCTTCAATCCCTGCTCGAGCCGCTCGGCGAGACGCGCCATCGTGTTCTCTAAAATCGTCAGGCGTTCTAACAGGTGTTCTTCATTTGGGGTTGTCTCAACAGAGCCAACGCGCGCTGACGGAGGCTGGACTACGAGCATCAACCTGGTGCCGCAACGCAAACAGAATTCCTGCCCGAGCGGGTTTGCGGCTCGGCACTTCTGGCAAAAATGTAGAATTGCGCGTTGTTGCATAGGTGTTAGTGGCACAGACTTTAGTCTGTGATTCCATCTGCACAATCACAGACTGAAGTCTGTGCTACTTCAATACTCATAAAACCCGCGCCCACTTTTCTTTCCCAACCATCCTGCGTCTACATAACGCTTCAACAGGGGACACGGCCGATACTTTGAATCACCAAATCCATCATGTAACACGTTCATGATCGCAAGGCAAACGTCGAGACCGATGAAATCGGCAAGCGCCAGCGGTCCCATCGGGTGATTCATTCCGAGTTTCATGATCCCGTCAATGCTCTCTCGAGACGCGACGCCCTCGTACAAGGCAAAAATGGCTTCGTTAATCATCGGCATCAAAACGCGATTCGAGACGAAGCCTGGCGAATCCTGACATTCCAGAGGAATCTTGCCCAGCCGCTCCGTTAACGATCGCACTTCCGCAAAGGTGCGATCAGAGGTCGCCGCGCCGCGAATTATTTCCACCAGCTTCATCACGGGCACCGGATTCATGAAGTGCATGCCGATCACTCGTTCCGCCCGCTGGGTTACGGCGCCAAGCCTGGTGATTGAAATCGAAGAAGTATTCGAGGCGAGGATTGCATCCGCTGCCACGACCTTGTCGAGCGACCTGAAGATTTCGGTCTTGATGGCGAGGTTTTCAGTAGCTGCCTCCACCACGACAAACGCATCGTGCAAGCCGGCTGTATTGGTCGACGTTTTGATGCGCGCTATTATGGCGGCCTTTTCATCCGGTTCAAGTCGCTGCTTATCCACATCCCGTTGCAAACTGTTATCAATAGCCTTCAGGCCACGCGCCAGGAACGGCTCAGCCACATCGCACACGACGACCGCGAAACCGGCACGCGCTGCCACCTGGGCAATCCCCGCACCCATGGTGCCTGACCCGACTACGCCGAATGTCTCACTCATAAAAAGTTTGGGGTCCCGCCTTTAGTCGGAACCTCTCAATATTTGCCTGCTGCCTGAAGGCGGAACTCCGAACCGGCAATCACCTTAATCGATCCGCCCAGTTCATTAACGGCTGCGCGCGTTTCAGAGCATCTTGAAGATCAGCCGCGTCCGATTGCGACGAGTTACCGCCGTAAAGCCGAGCCCCGCCTTCGCTGCGAAAAAACTTGATCGTATAAATGCCCAGCGCTGTGCCGACTGGAATGTTGATCAGCGAAATCACCGCCAGACCGAGACCCATTGGCTTTGCCCATCGTTTTCGTTTCGTCAAGGCGTAGCCAACTGCCAGCGGTAATAAACCGACCAGAAAGAGTAGGACAAGGAAAGCCAGAACGCCCAACGTCATCCAGAAAGTTGAGATCGAAGCTGCGATCGGGGTTGCCAATTCAATCACGATCACCAGCAGCAAGAGACCTGCCAGCGTCAGCCCATGCATCGCCCCATAGATGAAATGCAGAGTAGCGAGCGTCCTGTTGTGCTCTTCAGCAGTCATGTGATCTGATCACGAATAGCTCATCGCCAATCGGGCGGCGATGCCGGCGGCACGTAACTCACTGCGCGGCGCGATTGTTCCGCTGCGCTCCAATCCTTGGGCGGCGCAGGCGGTAAGGCCGGCGCCAGGTTGTCATAGAGGACCTTGCCGGGCGTGCTAAACAGAAACCAAAATGTGTAGATAGATACGGCCGTACCGAAGGGAATCCTCAAAGCCGACAGCACAGCGGCAACAATCCCCGCTATCTTTGCCCACGACTTCCTTTTTAGAAAAGCATAACCGGCAATGAACGAAGGGATCGCAAGCAACACATTGACTCCGATTACAAAGGCAAGAATCACGGCCATAACTGAGGCCGGAGGACCGTTACTTTTGCTGCCGTTGAAAGTTATCATTCCCATCATGCCAAAAACGAACGCCCCGGTAACCACCGAGAAGACAATGTGCAGCACGGCGTAAACAACATGCGCTATTCCCAGGTACTTGTTGTGCTCTTCGGGAGTCATGATGATTGTTAAGGCAACTCGCTATTTCTACGCTGCGGGCTGGCAGCCCGCAGTACGGCAGGCGGGCAGCCCGGAGTACGGCAGGCTGCCAGCCTGCCTACCAGCCTGCCTTCCTTTAGCGCTCGACCGCCATCGCTACGGCATTGCCGCCACCCAGACACAGGGCCGCAATACCACGATGAACATCACGACGCTTCATCTCATAAAGCATCGTCGTCAGAATTCGCGACCCCGATTGCCCGATCGCATGACCCAGAGCCACGGCGCCGCCATTCACATTGAGTTTTTCCGGATCGAGATTAAGTTCGCGAGTGATGGCGACCGCCTGCACCGCGAACGCTTCATTTAATTCAATCAGGTCGACGTCGCTCAGTGTCCAGCCAATCTTCTTAAGAAGTTTCTTAATCGCCTCAATCGGCGCCATCATCACCAGCTTTGGTTCGCCTCCTGATGTTGCCTGGCCCACAATTCTCGCCATCGGTTCAATCCCCAGCGTCTTTGCTCGCTCCGCTGAAGTAACTACCACGGCGGAGGCGCCATCGTTCACTCCCGGTGCGTTTCCCGCCGTCACCGTGCCACCTTCTTTGAAAGCCGGCTTTAACTTGCTCAGTGACTCAAGCGAGGTCTCTTCGCGCACGGGTTCGTCGGTATCGAAAATAACTGGTGGACCTTTTCGTTGCTTAATCTCTACGGGAATGATCTCGTCGCGAAACTTTCCTGACTTGATCGCCGCGCTCGCTTTGCGATGAGAATTGAGCGAATACTCGTCCTGCTCTGCACGCGACACGTGAAATCGCTCGGACACCACTTCACCCGTGCAACCCATATGCTGATCGT
>JAWWPL010000407.1:0-19539 GCA_033850605.1 Blastocatellia bacterium
GCCTGGGAACACCTGACGCCCGGCGGAGTGGTGATCGTTTCAGAGTATGGCGGCGAACAAAGGTACCCAATTCAGGAGTACCAGTTGAATCACGAAGAATTCTCAATCCACTTCGGACATGTCGCGACTTGCGCGCGCAAAGTGGGTTTCAGCAGCCGCCTGGTTTCGTTAAAGAAGTTCCTCGACGTTAACGATGAGGTTTTGATGCTCAATGGGCGCGAAGAGCAGATTCTCTGTATAGACAGAGTTCTTCAGCAACATGGATTGACGCTTCCGTATGCCGCAATTTCCCGGCGCGAATTCGAGGAAAAGTTTGGAGAGTTATTCGAGCAGACGGGAATTGTCGGCATCACCTTCTCGCCGCTCAGCACAGGCTTTCATTATGGGCCTGACTGGAACGACTTCCTTGTGCTAATTCTGCAAAAGCCGTCATAGTTTGTGCAACGATAAAACCAGATCGCCATCAGTCCTAACCTTAAAACGCTGAGTCCGCGGCTGAGTCCTCAGTTCGACGAGTTATGCACGAACAGGCTATTCATGCCGTTGTTTTCAACTTTGGAAAAACCCAGACGCTCAAAGAAACTGGCCGCGACGCCAAAATTGTCCACGTAAATACCTACCGCTTTGCCGGTGTTCTTTCCCTCGTCAATCAATGCCTGGATGAGTGGAGTTCCAATTCCCCGGTTCCGGTACTCGGGAAGGAGTGTGACGTCAAGGATGCGAATTTCGGATGCGCGGCGATCGACGTACAAGCGGCCAATTGAGCGATGATGCAGCAAAATGATTTGGTAATCAGCAGCGGGATATTCGCTCTGATAATATTTGTGTTGGGCCGCGAATTGCATTCGCAGAAATTCTTCCTGCTGGGCCTCGCTCCAAGGCACCAGCTTCATTTCATCGGCACGAGTGCTGGCGTAAACCTCAAACAAAAACGATTCATCTTCCGGAGTGATTGGGCGTAGCGCGATGTCGTCTGACTTCACTTGGACCTTCGCTTTAGGGAACGGGATTAACTGATTACGCGAGTGAAGATCGCTTCATATTCGAAACCCTGCTCGTCGCGTCCGACGGGAACCAGAAAAACTGACATTGTCCCCATCCGCTGATGCTCGAGCGGATAGATCTGCTGCGGAAGATAAACGTCTGCCGGCCCGCGAAACGCCACGGCGAACTGCTCGTGATTCGGAGCTGAATTCGATTCAGTGATCTCAGTCAACTCCAACTCGACGGTTTTGTTTCCATCAACCCGCACGGAAAACTTCGTATTCAGGTTTTCAGCGAACACCGTTTTATCAAATGCTTCTGTCAACGCTCAAAACTCTCCTCAGGTCGTTACGCTTGCCGACTTTATCCGGTCATGCCCGGCCGCTTTTTGTCCGGCTGACTCAGAATTTGTGTTGGAGTGCGGGCGCCACTCCATGGAAATATAAGCTCCGCCGTCCTTAATCTTTGAAAAGCCCAACCGCTCGTAAAAACCTATCGCGCGGTTGGTCACCGCTACCTGCAAACAAACGCTGCTTGCTTTGGCGAATGCCTCCTCAAGCAACGTTCGCAACACGTAGGTTCCAATTCCACGATCTCGCCAGTCGGGCAACAAAGCAATATCCACCAGGTGAATACCGTGTTCGCCTCGATTTACGATCATGCTGCCGATCTCTTTGTCACCTTCGAGGATAATACTCTTAGTCGCGTTTGGATACGCCAACCGATACTGGGTCTCGCGTGCTCGAAACTGCATTTCAATCAGCAGTTGTTCTTGGCTTTTATCCAGATTCGCAAGCCTCAGATCGTCTCTTGTGCTGGCAAATATTTCAACCAGGAATTTCTGATGGTCCGAGGTTGCCGCTCTCAATAATATAGGCTGCTCGCTCTCTGGCATAGAACGTTCATCGTAATAGATGCGGCCTGCGAAAGCTACTCCGAAATCCCGTGCTGGTTTGTAAACAGTGGCAGCTCACGCTATTGTGACGCCTGCAATGATCCCCGTCCCTGAAGATGCTGACTCGGAGCGGAACGCAGGCGGTAGTCGCTCACGCTACCCCCACTTACGACGTGCCGGACGTGAGCTTGCAGTCGCGCTTCGGCGTTACCGCGATATGTCCAACACAATCGTCCTGGGAATCGTTTCGGGCGGAGTCCCAGTGGCTCACGAAGTCGCCAGCGACTTGGGACGACCACTTGATTTTATTATCAGGCGGACTCTGTTAGTGCCGCGCGGACCGGGTTCCGAGGTTTGCGCCGCGAGTGTTGCGGGCGTGCTGGTCTGGCCCGAAGAACTGCGAGACCGGCCGCCGCCTGTACCCTCGGCACCTCTTGACTATTTTCTGGCCGACGCCAAAACGGCCCTCGAACAGCGTCAGCGCAGTTGTCGCGGCGATCGACCGCCAAGAAATCTGAATGGGCAGAACGCGATTGTGGTCGATTGCGGTATTCGCTCCGGCCTGACCATGCGATCAGCAATCGAGGCGTTGCGAACCAGAAACCCCGCTCAAATTATCGCCGCGGTGCCATTAGGCTCAGTGGATGGTTGCGCCTCAATCGCCGGCGTAGTTGATGAGTTCGTTTGCCTCACGCAACCCGAAGCCTTCGCCCACGCCGGCATGTTCTACCACGATTTCAACCGGCCCGCAGATGAACAGTTTCAAGAACTCCTTGACGGTTTATGAATTGTCCCTCCCACTACTGCGGGTCGTACTGACCATACCAACAGACACTCGCGTAGCGCTCTCCGTAAGTTACCGGCGTGACTTCATGAGTCGTTTCGGAACGAAACGCCAGCAACGTTCCGGCAGCACCAACAACTTCCTGCCGACTGCCAGTGCGCCAATCGGAGAACACCAGCGTTCCGCCATCGTAAGTGTCGGACTGCTGCTCGGCAGATTGATTGTTGAGAAATAACGTAATCGAAATGTATCGAGTGCGGTCAGTGTCAAGTTGAATAAGTCCTGTGTTTCCGTCTTGATGCGCCACAAAGAAATCGCCAAGACGGTAACAGAGGAATTGCGGCGGTTCGCAGCCGCTGAGGGCAATACCAAAATGGCTTACCAGATCCTGACGGTGTTCTTCGAGTCGTCGAGTCACGTATGCAACAGTGTTTGATGATGGCGAGACGCGGCGCGCGCGACGAACTCTTTCATCGACGGATCCTTCACCTTTTCCATAGGTCAATGCCGCATCGGCCGGCGAACGGCGCATATCATTAACGACCTCGCGGCACGTATTTGCGTCAAAGAAATCCTTGACGATGTGCAGATCGAATTTGGGTGTTGTTGTCGGTTGGTCGTGCATCGTCGATGTTTTGCGTCGCGCGGCGCTTATCAATTCGCGCCATGCGTCCGCCGTGTCATTCGCCCCGCGCAATTCGACAATTCATTGAGGGCGAAACTCGTATATCAAGAACCCGCGCACGTTCACGGGCTCGTTTTGAATTGAAATGGGCGTGAATTTCGCTCGACGGGCCGCTGCAACGGCCGCGGCTTGCAGAAGCGGATGGCCGCTTACCGCGCGGGCACTAATGACATCGCCCGACTCGCTTACAACTATCTCAACTCTGACAATTCCCGAGGCTCCCGCCGATTTTGCCAGTTGGGGATAGATTGGCTCAGGCTTATTCACGGCCGCATTGTTGAGGTCACCACCAGGCACGATTTTTCCTGATGGAGGCTCGGTCGGCGGCGACTGCCTTTCTTTTGACTCGACGCCGAGACGTACGGGAGGCTGGGGACGGCTTTCTTGTGGTGTTAGCTCTCCTTCTTCTTCTTCACGACGGCGCTTTTCGGCCAATCTGGTTGCTTCAGCCTGTGCTTCATTCGCCGCCTTGAGACACGCTGTCTTTACTTCCTCCTGGCCATCCATCTCGGCCAGCTTTGACTGCTCAATCAAAAGGTTTGTCTTATAAGACCAGGCTGCTTCTGAGTTAGCATCGAGCGCAATGGCCAGCTCAGACATTTCAAGACCTCTCGTTACACACAACTTTGCCTTCTCAAAATCGAGAGCGCTCTTCGGCTTTTTGAAAACAACGACAGGACTATTGCCTTTCATGTCAACCAGCTTATTCTCGGGCAGTTCAGTGATCTTGAAAGAGCAATCCCAATCTTTGCCCGCGAGAATTGCATAAGCCTCGGCTCGCTTTTCAACTGAGACCAGCGAATTGGATGCGCGCATCCAGATCCAATCTCGCAGCAACTGCTCTTCGCGTATGGACGCGTACAAGACGGCGACGGCTTTGTAAGCCTCTTCGCTTGACGAGTCGAATGAGAGGATTCTCTGATAAGCAAGAATAGCGGAACGAGCCATTTCCACATTTTCCGGATTGTCGTCGCCCGGCTTGAACCTTTGATGAAGAATCCGCGCCAGAAAAATTTGAGCTGTCCGATTCGCAGGATCCAAAGCCAGGGCTCTTTCCGAATGTTGTTGGGCTTCGGCAAAGCGACCGACGCGGTAAGCTGCGGCACTTCGATTCAGTTCGTCGCGCGCCTCACGTTGCTCGACTGTTAGTTCTTGACCGGTAGAAGCTGACTGCGTCTTTGAGGCTTGACCGTAAACCGAAAACGCGGCCGTGGCGAATACAATCGGTACAATGAGGATGTTCAATGACCGCCACTGGCTCATTTTTCAATCACTCTCGTCGTGAAGCGTCTTGAGTTTTCTGATTTCAAATCGGCGCGATCCGGAAGGAATGCTGACCACCACTTCGTCGCCTTCCTCTTTGCCCATCAGGCTGCGGCCAATCGGTGAAACTGTGGAGATCTGCCCGGAGGCGGGATCGCTTTCTTCCGGGGTGACCAGCCGATAGGTAACTTCCTCTTCCCGCTCGGAATCATAAAGCACCAGGGTCGATCCGTACGACGCTTTGCCGCGCGGAATCTTTGACAGGTCGATCGAGGCGACCTCGCTGATCCTCTGGCGCAACTCACGTATGCGCGCCTTTACCATCGTTTGCCGCTGCAGCGCGGTTTGATATTCCGAGTTCTCGCGCAGGTCACCGAACTCACGCGCGCGCTTGATCTCTTTAGGCAGATGAATGAACAGCTCGCTTTCCAGCTCGTCCAACTCGCCCTGAAGTTTCTTTTTGATATCGACCGTCAAAATAACAACTTTCTGCGTTTACTGCTCACTGCTTCACACTTTGCCTTTGTCGTTCAGTGCTTCTTCGATTGCCTGCCTCATCAACTGCGGCGTGGAATATTGGCTGAACCCCTGGAAGTGTTTTACGATCCGGCCATCGCGGGAAATTACGAAGCTCTGCGGAATTACAGACCTGCCCTGGACCGCTTGCACCATTGGCGCGGCCAGAGTTCCGTCGTCCCAAATGATTTTGTAGGGAACGTTCTGTGACTTAACAAACTCTTTCACGTGCGCCTGGTCATCATGTTCGTTATAGGTCGTGGCCACTCCCAGCACCACCAGACCGCGATCTTTGTACTCGTTGCTCATCTTCACCAGCTCGGGCATCTCCAGCCGGCAAGGTCCGCACCAGGTAGCCCAGAGGTTCAGCACAACTACCTTATCCGCATAGTCTGAAAGTTTTAAAGAGGTGCCATCCAATGTCTTTAGCGACGCGTCGCGCACCGCGGCGGGCAAACTCACAATTGCCGGCGGGGATGGAGCGTTTGGGGCCGCTGTATTCGCCGGGCGGTTAGCGGGGGCGTTGTTGTTCGTAACTACTTCGTTCGAGTTACAACTCGACAAGCCGAGTGCGCCAATCAGGACCACACCGGCGAGCGTGAGCCCGATGCGTCCGGGCGTCCAAAAAGAATTCTGGCCACCGGGTTTTTGAGAAGAAGGTTTGGAAAAAGCCATCCAGTTCACGCTTTCTCGGTTCTAGTTTGTCGTCAACGTGACCCGGAAGGTAGCAATACGCGCCAGGTCATCGCCAATAATCGCATACTCACCCGGCATGAGCGAAGTGCGTGGGCGCACTTCCATGAAAACCAGATCGCCATCCTTGACCAGCCCGCGCACCGTAGGTTTGATAATTTCTTCGGAGGAGATGGCGAAACCCGTCATTCCGCGCTGGGCGATCGCGGTCACGCGGCGGCCGCCTTTGTGCGGCGTAAGCCAAACCAGAAAAGGTGGATGCGCGCCGGGCCGCTGGTAGGTGAACAGAAAGACGCGCGGGGATCCCGTCTTAAAAACAGTTGCTGCATGCTCGCCCTTGAGTTCGATATAGCTGACCTTAGTATTTTTTGCGGTCGTCTCTGGCCGCAGCGGAGTCTGGCCCTGCTCGAAAGGCAGAGGCACAAGCTTATTCTGCTCGTCGAGGGTGTAGATCAAACTGCGATCTGGAGGAGCGGAGGGCAGGAACTCCTGTCCCTCTACCAGGACGAAGACACATCCAAGAACGGCAACAATGGCGAGGTAACTTTTGATCTTTGGCAAGCTGATAGCTCCAGTTGAAGGGCGATGTCCGACAAGCTTTAGCTGATCGAGGTTGAGGCTGCAACTAACCGCGAAGCGGTTACGGAACTCAGCCCAGGGTTGCCGCGTTTCGCGGCTACCCTGGGAAATCGTTGAAATAGAACCGCAACCCCAGCGGGGTTGTGACTCTCTTCGGCCAACCGAAGGCGGCAAGCAACAACGTTGCACGTCCGCCGACTCTTTAAGAGACCGACCCAACCCTCGTTGGGGTTGCTTCTACTTAAAATCGATACCCA
Organism: Blastocatellia bacterium; assembly: GCA_033850605.1. Classification (GTDB taxonomy): domain Bacteria; phylum Acidobacteriota; class Blastocatellia; order Pyrinomonadales; family Pyrinomonadaceae; genus UBA11740. Next base: position 6,657 of record JAWWPL010000407.1, read on the forward strand.
GGGTAGCCGCGAAGCGCGGCAACCCTGGGCTGGATTTTGTAACCGCTTCGCGGTAGCACTCACTCTACGGATGCGCGGCCGCTGGTGGCTTCTTGTTGTAGATATAAACAAAGAGCAGATTCGCCAGACCCAGGTTCAGCGGTTGTAACGCCTTGTACTCGTCGACGGCGCCGTTCTTGTTACCGGATCTGAGATACGCGTAACCCAGGTTGAAATGTGCTCCCGCATAGTCGGGCTTAAGTCTTATTGCTTCTTTATGAGCGGCGATGGCTTCTTTCCATTTTGTCAGGGTGCCATAGGCAAATCCCAGATTGTTTTGCGCGGCGGGCCAGTCCGGTTTCAACTTGACCGCCTCTTTGAACGAGGCGAGCGCTTCATTTATTTGTTTCAATCTGCTGTACGTGATGCCGATGTTGAAATGGCCTTCGGGCAGATCCGGCTTTAACTGGAGGGACTTCTTGAGCGGATCGATCGCCAGGCCAAAGTTGCCGACGTTGTTGTAGGCCCAGCCGAGGTTGCTATATGCCTCAGCGTAATCCGGCCTTAATTGAATGGCGCGCTTGAACGCCTCGATCGCTTCCGGCCAGCGTTTGGTTTTGCCCAGGGCATAACCCATGTTGTTGTTTGCTTCGGCGTCATCAGGCTTGAGACGAATCACCTGCTTGTAAGCATCCGCGGCTTCCGTGTACTTACCCAACTTATCGTATGTCCATGACAGATCGCTGTAGGCATCAACCGAGTCCGGCTTAAAGTGCACCGCCTGTTTGTAGGCTTCGACTGCATCCGGAAGTTTATTGAGCCGGCGATACGCGTCGCCCAGATTGTTGTAGGCCTCAGCGTAATCTGGTTTGAGGTTGATGGCCTGCCGGTAGGCGGCGATCGCTTCTTCATATTTATTTGCGTTGTATGCAGCCACGCCCTGGTCGTAGTACGCCAGGCTCAGCGAAGTCGGCGCTTCAGCATCTGACGGATCGAGCGCGAGAGCCTGTTTCAAAGCGTCCAGTGCTTCGCCCGATCGATCCAACTTGAGATAAGCAAGACCCAAAGCGTGGTAAGCAGGGGCCCAGTCGGGCTTCTGTTGAATTGCCTGCTTCTCCGCGTTGATGGCGTCATCGTATCGACCCAGGTTGAAATAGGCTTCGCCGAGGTTGAGATAAGCCTCAGGATAATTTGGCCGCATGCGAATCGATTGCTGGTATGCGTCAACCGCCTTCTGATACTGGCCGGCGTCGAAAAAATCATCGCCTTGTTTGTGATAATCCTCGGCGACCGGGACGCGTTTCGCCGGCTCTCCCAGGGGCTTTGAATTGTTATCGGCAACCGGTGTCGTGTCTTCGGGTTTGTCGCGTACCGGCCTATCACGTACGGGTTTGTCGCGCACCGGTTTGTCACGAACGGGTTTGTCCCGTACGGGTTTGTCACGCACGGGGTTATCACGCTCAGGCCGATTGACGGCAACGGTTTGTATTTGCGGGCGCACCGGGTGGGCCGAGCGGACGATGGTTTTCTTTTCCAGTTGCTTCGCCGCATGGGCTCGATTCGGCGGGCTACTAAAGATTCCCTTACCCAGTTTTGCCTCGACGTCCGCGCTGGCAAGCAACACATTCGCGCCGCCGCTAATATCATTTACCGATGAAGCACCCCCGCTGATGTCTTGCGCATAGGACGCGCCGGGGTGGACAAAACCCGACAAAGACGACACCAGGGTGAAAACTACTAGCCGGCAATAAAGCGAATGGTGGTTCATGTTTTTCAACTCCGGGACAACAACTGTTTACGGGCCTAGCCTGCGGTTGCTGATTTGGCGCTGGGGATGAGTTTACTGTGATGCAGTCGGTGGGGACAAGGATGTGGTGAGCGATCAGTTACTCTTCAAGCTACGGCTATTTAACGAGGCCTCGAGCGGGGCATTAGTCCACCCGTTAGGTGGGGCTCCACTTTTGTACCGCTTAACCAACGAGCCCTCCGTAGATCAGACCAAGTAGTACAGGCTGCCACCCTGTACCTCGCGGGCAAAGCACAGGCTGGCAGCCTGTGGTACAGCTGGTCGAGCTACTGGTCGCTGATAAGCTATGGAGCCCGTCACAAAATATCCTGCGCTCGCAGCGTGAGAATGGTGGCGATTACCAGAGAAAAGAACATCACGATCAGCACCAACGGATCGACAACTATGTTGCCCCACGGATGCAGGAAGTTTACGTAGCCACTCAAGTCCTCGGGAATCTTTTCCGCCGGGTGCACTTCCGGAGCAGGCTTCAGCGTAGGCGCCGCAGGCTGGTCGGCCTGCTGTCCGCTTTGTAAGTCCTTAATATAATCCTTCATCTTCCGCTCGTATTCTTTCGAATCGGCTTCCGCGTCTTTCTTGTAATTGGCCACGTCGTCCTTGGCGCTGTTGATGTGCTCGTCATTGAGATCTTCGTAATGCTTGTAAAGACCGCGGCCTTTGTTCTCGCCGTCCGGATCCGAGCCTTCTTCATCCAAAGTGTCTAGTCTTGACCAACGCTTCAGTCCATCGAAAGCCCAGGTAGCCGGCATCAAGGTGCCGATGACCTTTGCGGTACTCTGCGGCACGCCCACCAATCCCGAAAACAAGATCTGCGGAATCAGAATCAACGGCACCAGGCTGGTTGCCATCTCGGACGTCTTCACCATCGCCGATACCAGCAAGCCAAGGGCAAGGCCGACCATTGCCGTCAGCATAACTACGACCAACTGTGGTATCGCCCAACCCGGCAGATTCATCAAGCCTGAGTAATGCAGGAATTTCAACGAGCCGAACAACAGCAAGCACTGGCAGGAAACGATCAATGCCAGCACGAAGAGCTTGGAGGCGACATAGGGCAAGAGCCGCAGGTTCACCATGCGCTCGCGAGTGTAGACGGCGCGTTCGCGAATGATCTCGCGGGAAGCGACCGAAGTGCCGAACCAGATCGAAACCAGCGCCAACATGAAAAAAGGAAAGTCGCGCGGGCTTTTCGATCCGACCACCAGGTAAGTCATGAACGCTATAATTGGCGCCTGGCCAAATAAAATGAGCAGATTGAATTTGTCGCGGCTGAGGACTTCCAGATAGCGACGCGTCAGCGTGCCCCACTGTCGCACCGCGTCGACCGGCGAAGCGCGGCGCTTGGGTGGCGCCGCCGCGCGGCCATCTTTCGGCAGCAGGCTGAGCGGCTCGACTACATTGCGCCGGTACGCTTCAGTAGTCTGGAATTTGCGCTTCCAATCTTCGGCTACCTGTTCTGAAATCTGCTCGCGTTGTAGTTTGCGGGCCTGCTTCTCGGCCTTGGTAGCGTTCGGTGACAGCGCGGGCAGCGCCGCTGTCTGCTGGTCGATGGGTCCTTCCAGCTTGTCGTATAAATCTTTAAAGCTCTCAGCCTTTACATGGGCCAGCGCGTCCTGTGGCGCCCCGTAATAAACAAGCTTGCCGCGCATCAGCACGACGATCTTGTCGAACAGCTTCACGTTTTCCATCGCGTGCGTAGTCAACACGACGGTGCGGCCACTTTCGGCAATCTGGCGAAAGAGCTTCATGATCTTCTCTTCAGTCGCCGGATCCAGACCCGAGGTGGGTTCATCAAGAAAGATCACCGAAGGCTTGGTGATCAGCTCGACGGCAATCGAGACGCGTTTGCGCTGTCCGCCGGAAAGCTGTCCCACCGGAACGTCGCGGCGTTCGGAAAGGCCCGTGACGTCCATTACCTCATTCACAATCTGGTCGATCTCTCGGGTAGACACGTCGCGAGAGAGACGCAGCCGCGCGACATAGTAAAGCGTGCGATAGACAGTCAATTCACGATGGATGATGTCGTCTTGCGGCACGTAGCCGATCGATTGCTTGAGCGAGTCGAGATGCCGGTACAGATCCAGATTGTTGATGAGCACGTAACCGCTGGTGGCCGGGCGCATTCCGTTCAGCGAATCCATCAGCGTCGACTTGCCGGCGCCGGACGGCCCCAGCAGGCCCACGAACTCGTTCGGTTGAATCGTCAGGCCCACATCGTCGAGCAATCGAATCGAGCCGCCGCCGGACCGATTGGTAACGACCTTGGCGATGTTGATGCAGTCGATGCGCGTCTTTGATCGCGTGTCGTAAACCGCCACGCCCTGCTGCGCGTCGGCCTGCAGGACAAACGGCCCGATTTGAATTATGTCGGCTAATTGGACCGGGCGACGGCCGCTGATTCGATCGCCATTGACGTACACGCCATTAGTCGATCCGGCATCCTCGACCGTGACACTGCCGTTGGTTCGTGCAAAGCGCGCGTGATGATTCGAGATTTGTAAGCCGTCGAGCCTCAGATCATTGTCAGACGCCCGCCCAACCGAGAGTTGCGTGCGCGTGTCGAATGAAAGGCGCGCGAGCAACTGCGGCTGCGCCGACCCCGGAGGAGTCGTCGACTGCAGCGAGCCCGATCCGGTAGAGACGATCGTTTGCCGGCTGGCGATGGCCGCGATCTGTCCGAAGGCTGACGGAATTGCCGCCTGACTCGCGCTGGGCACGCCGGCGGATTTCTTTGCGCTGGCTGGATGCGCGGGGTCGATCAGACGCAGGAGCGGACCGCCCGCGCCCAGCTGAATCTCGTCTCCGTCAAATAGCGCAACGGTCTCGGTAATTCTCTTACCGTCGACCAGCGTTCCGTTGAAGCTTTTCAAATCGCTGATGAAGTATTGATCGCCGGTCTTTTTAATCTCGGCGTGACGACGAGAGACCACGGCGGCGGCGGCATCGATCACAACTTCAGCTTCGGGATCGCGGCCCAGACGCGTGACTTCCCGGTTCAGCTCAATGCGTTTGACCGGTCTGTTGTCCGCATCGATCAGATCCAGGTGAGCGGGTGCAGTTCTGACCGGCGCAGGCCTGGGCGCCGTGGGCTTGGCCGCCGGTGTCCTGTCAGTGTTCGCGGCCGGCATCGGCGGGGACTGGGGCGGCACAGCGCTGCTGCTCGGTTCGTGCACTGTGTCCATGCGGCCGAGTTCAGATCCTTTTGGCTCAGGTCGGGCCACCGCGGCCTGTTCGATACTCACCACCCGCAGTATTGGCCCGCCCGTGCCTAACTGCACCTGGGATCCAACGCGCACTTCGACGGGCTCAGTAATTCGCCGGCCATTTACAAACGTGCCGAAGCGCGAATTGTCGTCTGCCACCAGATAGCGCCCGTCGCTGAGTCGAAACTCAGCATGTTTGCGCGACACCATGGGCCACTGTTCCTGGGGAAAGAAGTAATGACAGACGGCCGGATCGCGCCCGACACGGATTACTTCACTGGTGAACGAGTGTTCGCCGTGCAATTGACCGCCACGATCTTCTGCCAGAACTATTTTCATGAGCATTTAAGGGTGATATGCAAACGTCATTTTCCAATTGTCATTTGACATTGATCATTTGCCATCTCGTTTTTGAGATTAGTTCAGACCTTGCAGCAGTCGCCTTGGGCTGACACCTTACTTAGTGCGGCTGAAAATGACAAATGACAATTGGAAAATGGAAATGGATCGTTCTACTTCTTTCCGAAACGAAACGACGCGAGCATCATCGGCAGTTCGCCTTTGACGCCGACGTCATCGACACTTTTTAGCTCGGGCGCGAGCGACGTGGCCAGCATCAAAAGCGTGACCCCGTTCTTGCCGCCATCAACCGGCGGCAGAAAGATCAAGCGGCCCCAAAGCTTCAGATCGCCCTTCGAAGTGTTTCGCGATATGCCTTCGAAACGAAACTCATAGCCGTCATAGACTCCCACCTTCGTTTCACTTTCGGATACTTTTGAGTAGCCAGGAAAACTCTTCTCAAACTGCGCACTGAGCTTCGCTGCCAGGCTGGGAAACACTGAGCGATCGGCCTCGGCCGAACCTCCGGACGAGTACCAGCCTACCGCAAAATTTTCCTGGGTAAAGTCCGGCGGCAGCCGGCGCTCGACCTTCGCAAAGTTGGCGGCGCCCGGCACGCCCGCGCTTGAATCCTTCTGCCAACTTTCGGGATAGTAAAACGAAAAGTCGAGGTAGTGTTCAGCCAGCTTGCCGTCGAGTTTCGCCTTCGAGTTTACAAATTCGACGGCGTCAGCCGGAGGAGAATAGGCAGGTGGTTCAGGCGCGACATCCGGCTCTTTCTGAGCGACATCGTTGGGCGTAGCTTCAACCTTCGGGGTCGAGGTCTCAACCGGAGGCCGCGGCGGTTCAAGTGTCACGGTCCTGCGTGCCAGCATCGGTCGCAGCACAAAGAAGTACGCTGCGCCCAACACGCCGCCGCCCAAGACTAAGAGCACCACGAGTATTCCCAGAATCAACGGCAGCCTGGATTTCTTTTTGGCTTGCGGCGGGGCGGACGGCTGTGGCGGAAGCGGAGCGGCCGGCGATGGTGCTGACTGTGGTGCTGACTGCGGTGCTGGCGGCGGCGGCAGCGGAGCAGAAGCAGCAATTGGACCTGACCCAGTCAGCGCCATCGTCGGCGCTGATGGCGATGATTGCCGCGGGGGCATTGGCGCGGACGCCTCCGGAGGCGTCGGCGAGCCTTGACCGGGCGCCGGCGGTGTTGGTCCTAAAGTTGGCGACGACGGGGTAATGTCCTTCGTATTGCGCGGCCCACTGGTGAAGGTTCCCTCCGGCCGCGACATTACGGTCTTGAGCGGATCAAAGTCACCCGTGATCTCTGACGCCAATTCGCGCGAGATCGCCTTTGTGGGCGTGTCGTCGTCATTAAAATCTGAGGCGTCGATGCGAACAGTCTCCGAGCCGGCACTCGCGGGGCCCGCATCGGCGCTTTCAAGGACGACGCCATCATGAGTGCAAAACTTTTGCGTGTTAGTCGTATAGGTGCGGCTACACTTCGGGCAACGTTTCATTTTGAAGTTCTCTCGATTAAGTTTAGTGCTAAAGCTTGGCGCGCGCCGCGGCAATCTTGTTTGGCAATTCGGCATTGCCCGGGTCGAGTTGCAGTGCTCGCTCGTAAGCGCGCAAAGCATCCTTTGGGCGGCCCGCATTCATATAACCATCACCAACCCCGCCAAAACCGAACAGCCCGGCCAGCTGTCTGCGATCAGCTTCAGACGCGAGCGGCACGGCTTCTTCGTAAGTCCGGAAAGCGTCGTCATAGCGCTCCAGTCCCAGGTATGAACGGCCCAGAATGTTTCGCACCGGAAAGAATTTGGGATTCACCTCGACCGCAGTCTTTAACACGGGCTCCGCTTCCGCATACTTCCGGTTGACTGAAAGCAGGCGGCCCATCAGAAAGAGGGCGCCGGGATTTCTTGGATCCATTTGCAAAGCGCGCCGCAGTACCGGATCGGAATCATTCCAGCGCGTCTCTGACTGCATCGAGTCGGCAATCAGTACGAGGGTCGGCGCGTCCTTCGCTCTATCGATTGCTGATTGATAGAGCGGGTCAGCTTCGCTGTTCCGCTTCATCTGGCGCAGCACGCGCGCCAGGTGCACTTGCGCCACCACGAAGTTTGGATCCAACTCCATCGCGCGCCTAAAGGCCGCCTCAGTGTCACTGGTAAATATGCTTCGGGAGATCAGCGCCACCCCCAGCCGGTCAAAGGCAACTGCGCTGGTGGGCTGGAGCCTGGTGGCCCGCCGGGCGAAGGCCTCGGCGTCACTGAACCTGGTGGCGTTCGAAGAACCCGTACGCGGTTGGACCAATACAAAGCTGAGGGCAACTAACGATTCCGGATTGTTCGGCGCGATTTCAATTGCCTGGCGATAGATTTTTTCAGCATCTTCCCAACGCTGCTGATCGGTAAATATATTGCCCAGGCCGTAATGCGCGCGCGGGTCGCGTGGCTTCAGTTTTAGAGCGGTCCGATAGGCAGCCTCAGCTTCGGAAAATTTGCGCGCATCACGCGCATCGTTCCCATCAGCCAGCGCGTCTTCGAACTTTTCTTCGATCTCCGCGGGATTTGGTCGCGTTGGCCTTACCACTGTGGGCCTTGGTTTGGATGGATTGCCGCTGCGTTTCGCTTCCGGATTCTTAGGTCGAAAAATTCCGGCGCCTCCGCTCAGGTCGCCGCCGGTTTCCTGTGCGCGAGCCACACCCGTACAAATCAGGATGGAAAACGAAAGCAGAATCGGGAAAGAACCAATTACACTCAATTGTTTCCGGGTCCGGTGAAACATTTAGATCCTCCGACTTCCTCGCGGACAATGACGTAGACTAACTATGCTCGAACGAAGCTTAGTGAACAACCTTGCGACTGTATCTGATTTTGAGGAAAGCCGGTAGTAAAAAGCAAGTCATTTCAGCTGCGCGGGCTGGGAACTCTGGCCCAGACCTAAGAGGTGGCCTTTACCAAACGAAAACCCAAGACAGGATTCTTGTAATTCGGCGCGAACCAATCGCGCATTGTCGCACTGACTTTATTTGCCTGGCTACTGTAGCTGCCGCCGCGCGCGACAATCCATCCCTTTTGTACATCAGGAAGCTTTAACGGACTGCCCGGATAAAGCGAAGCCTTCGAAGAAGTCCATTCCCAGACATTTCCGATTAGGTCCTGAACCCCCCAACGATTGCCGCCCTGCGGGTATGTTCCCACCGGCTGCTCCTTACCCACACCGGCTTCCTGCGTGGCGGCGCGGCCCGGCGCCCATGTGTTCCCCCACGGATACAGGTTCTCTTTGTCTCCGTTACGCGCGGCGTATTCCCATTCTTCTTCAGTTGGCAGACGATAAGTCGCACCGTCGCGCTTTGAACGCCACTCGGCAAATGCAACTGCATCTTCATAGGAAACATTCGAAACGGGCAAAAGCTCCTGACCCACTGGTGCCGTCAGACTGCCCCACTGCGGGGGTGGCGCGTAGTTCGCCTCTCTCACAAAGCGGGCGTACTCGGCGTTAGTCACTTCATTCTTGTCCATTGAGAACGCTTTAACAGTAACTTCGTGGGCGGGCTCCTCAGTCGGCAGCGAATCGTTTCGCCCCATCTGAAACAAGCCTGGCGTAATGTCCACCAGATCCGGTTTGTTAACCACGTCGGGCACACTCGGTCCGGTTGGTTTAACCGGTACCACAGGTGCGACCTTTGATCTCAAGATGAAATAACCGCCAACCCCGCCACCAATCAAGAGCAATACGACTAATCCCAGAATGAGCGGCAGCGACGACTTCTTCTTTGGTATCAGGCTGACATCGACCCGCGCAAACGACTGCGCGTGAAAACTATTATCACCCGTCGCCATTGCGGCACGCTGGACATGGGTTGCTTCGGGATCTATGGCCGCGGTGGCCTTCGGCGACATGGTGGAAGCGAGCTGAGTGAGCTTGTCTTCCAGGACCTTGGTTTGCTTGGCTACTAACTCTTCCAGATGCTTTCGCTCTGAATCGCGGTCGCCTTCTTCGGCTTTTCGTTTCTGCTCCTTTTCGTCGACGAGCTTGCGTCTGTGCTCGGCTTCCTTCGCCAACTCTCGTTGCGCATACAAACTCTTCTGATCTTCTTCGAGCAGCGACGCCGCGCTGATGGTTCCCGCCAACGGATCAAATGCCGTCGACGATCCCTTTACCGAAACCGTGGAGGAGTGATCCTCAGCCTGGGGAAAGACGAGTGTTTTCGAGGCATCTATCTCAGCGATATCACCAGTGCGCTTTAAAGTCGCGCTCGCCGAGGCCATCGCCGCGCGCAGCTCGCCGACAAATTCGTCTGCCGATGCTGTCCGATACTGCGGTTCTTTCTCGAGAGCATGACGGATGGCGCCTTCAAGTTGCGGCGGTACGTCGATGCCCTTTGACTGAAGCGACGGGACCTCCAGCGTCAAATGCTTTTTCATGATTGCCGGGATCGAGCTGCCTTTGAAAGGCACCTCGCCGCACAACATCTGGAAAAGCATCACGCCCAGACTATAGATATCTGCCCGCGCGTCCGGCGGATCATCCGACCACTGCTCAGGCGCCATGTAAAACGGCGATCCCATCAGCCCCGTCGTCTGGGCCGCGATGAACGAACCGAGTAACTCACCCGATTTGATCTTAGCCAAACCGAAGTCGAGGATCTTGGCTCCTTCACTAACGGGCACACCGTCCTGGAGCATTACATTCAGCGGCTTCAGATCGCGATGGACAATTTTCTGGCGGTGGGCGGCGGCTATGCCGGCACAAATGGGCTGGATGAGTTCGAAGGCGCGCATTGGAGCCATCGCGCCTTCATCGGTCATGATGTCCTGCAGCGATCGGCCTTCCACGAACTCCATCACCAGGAAAGGCATAGTGCCGCGCACCACGCCAAAGTCAGTTACCGCAATGATGTTCTGATGCCGAATGGCGGCGGCGGCCAGCGCCTCCTGGCGGAAACGAGTAGTGAGATTAGGGTCGTTGCCCACCAGATCGGGAAGAATGATCTTTATCGCGTGCTGAGTTTTGAGAAAGATGTGGCGCGCTTTATAAACGACGCCCATGCCGCCCTGTCCCAGACGCTTCTCGAGCTGATAGCGTCCATCGAGGATCGGTTCGCCCTGAATCGACGAGTTTGTTTCTGCCCCGTCATCGGGACAGTGATTGACGTCATCGGGGAAACAATTACGACAGGTTGGGCACTCTTTCATTCGCTGGTTCGACTACTACCTTGGCCCCACGAGGGATAAGACATTCTGCGAAAGGGATTTTAGCGGCTGCGGGGCAGGCAAGCAAGCACTGACTACTTCGACGGGTCGCTTTGTTCCCAACTAAGCCCTGGTCCATCAAGGACAAGAGAGAAGTGATTAAGAACATTCCTACCTAAGATGCCACTTTCGAAGTTGACCACGACGAAACGCCCTTTGAAGGTTCGACCTAGAAAGATCAGGTCGAGTTGTGCTGACGTCGCCAAGGTCCTACGGCCATCAAATCCCGTCAACTCGTAGCTATCATTTTGGTCAAGGTTTAAGTTGAATTCATTAATGGATCGTTCGGGAATCAGAGTGAGATCAGATCCAGAGTCCATTAACATTCTCACGCCGGTTACGATGTAGCCACTGCCAGGATCTCGTATGCTCACTAGTGCAACGGGAGCTGGTGGGTCAAAGAGGCTGGAATCATACGCCGCCATCGGTTGTGTCTTCAATAACTTGCAATTCGAAGTCCTTCGCCTGCTCAGGGTGAACTAAGCGAGCGCCGGGGATGTTAAAGACCCTCCGCTTCTCTAGATCTGGCACCAGCACGTACACACGAGTCTTTTCGGGAATGTCGGCATCGGGAGGCAACGTCACATGCCCGTTCTCGACGACGCCTTCATATGTAGCGAGCTTTCTCATCTTCAGCATTCTCTCTTGAATCGAATCTAGCACAAGGCATCTTTTCCGTCTAACCGCATTCATTTCAAAGGTAGGGTCGTATTTTAAGATTACCGCTCGCTGGAGTAAGACGATCCAGGAAAACACATGAACAGGAACTGTTTGTGTGGTTTGGTGCGATTTCGTGGATCGTTCTTGTCCGAGCTTAAAAAAACAAACCCGAGACGCTACTTACTTCACCACCACGTTAACCAATCTTTGCGGCACCACGATCACCTTCACGACCTGATGGCCATCGATAAAGCTCTGCACCTTACCGTCGGCCAGCGCAATTGTGCGCAGATCCGCTTCCGAGATATCCGGCGCGACCACAACCTTCGCACGAAGCTTGCCGTTGACCTGCACCGGGATCTCCAATTCTTCCTTGCGCGCCAGTTCAGGTTCAGCCTGCGGCCAGACGCCGGGATTCTGGACCAGTCCGCCCGCGTGCCCCAGACTCTCCCACATCTCTTCAGCCACGTGGGGAGAGAAAGGAGCCAACATCACCACCAATGCTTCAATTGCTTCTCCGGCCGCGAACACGTCGCCCGGCGAAGCTGCGGACGGCTCGATGTTGAATTCACCGAGCGCATTGGAAAGCTCCATCAGCGCTGCCACATTTGTATTGAGGTCGAGCTTTTCGAAGTCATCGGTCACACGGGCGATGGTCTGATGTGTCTTGCGGCGCAATGCGCGCGCGCCATCGCTAAATTGATCAGGTTTAGAGGCGGGCATTGCCCGCCGACGATCCAGCGTTTCGCGCCAACGTTCGACCATGCCCCAAACCCGGCGCAGAAATCGCACGGAGCCTTCGATGCCGCTCTCAGACCAGCGCAACTCATTTTCGGCCGGCGCGGCGAACAACACGAACATACGCGTGGCATCGGCGCCGTACGTCTTGATCATCTCGTCGGGGTCGACTCCGTTCCCCAGACTCTTGGACATCGCTTTCCAATCGCTGGTCCCTTCGACTCGATTCGTCACCATACCCTGGGTAAGCAGCCGTTTCACCGGCTCGTTACCCTTTACCAGTCCAAGATCGCGCATCACCTTGTACCAGAAGCGCGTGTAGATCAGATGCATCACCGCATGCGAGTCGCCCCCGATGTACTGATCGACCGGAGTCCATTGCGCGGCAATCGCCGGATCGAAGGGCGCCGTCTGGTTATGCGGATCGGTATAACGGAAGAAGTACCAGGACGAATCGACAAACGTGTCCATCGTATCCGTCTCGCGCTGCGCCGGACGGCCGCAGTTGGGACACGTCGTGTTGACGAATTCCGGCACACTCTTTAATGGAGACTCGCCGGTGCCGGAGAACTCTGCTTTGTCGGGCAAGGTCACGGGCAAGTCTATCTCGGGCACCGCCACCGCGCCACATTCAACGCAATAAACAATCGGAATGGGCGCGCCCCAGAAACGTTGGCGCGAGATGCCCCAATCCCTGATTCGATAGGTCACCGCACCGCCGCCAAACTTATTCGCCTCGGCATAATCGGCCATTTCACGCATCGCGTCCTGCGAGAGTTTACCGCTCCACTCAGCGCTGTTAACCAGCATTCCGTACTCAGTGAATGCGCCTTTCATGTCCATCGATTGATCGCTGCCGGGAACCACGTCGTCGCTTTCGCCTTGTTGTCCGTGAATCATGG
>JAWWPL010000473.1:0-16381 GCA_033850605.1 Blastocatellia bacterium
GTGTACCCGGGCGTAAAACGCCCGGTCTAATAACCCTCCGGGCAAACCGCGTGAACGCGGCTTGGGAACCCAGGCTCTTATCGCCGCTGTCTAAGGCGCGCATCAAGGAAATGCCATCGTTAAATACCATTGCTTTCTCTCGGCGGATAGTTTAGAAGTATCGCGCTCATGAACAGTCGAATAAGTCCATCTTGCCTGTTCGCTAAGGTACGTGACCTCCCTGACGGTCGGGCTAGTGCCCCGACGGTCATAATGGCCATCCTGGCGCTGACGCTCGCTGGGGTCGTGCAGTCTGCGCGTTCACAAATTCCTCGGACCGTCGAGAAACCGAAGCCTTTCATAACAAGCCCACGCAAGCCGCGAACAAAGAAACAGCCCGCCAATACCACCAGTCCCAGTCTCGCGACCGAACCGACGCTCTACGTTGTCGGGTATGCTCACCTTGATACCGAATGGCGCTGGGAATATCCGCAGGTGATTCAGGAGTATCTGACCAAGACTATGCGCAACAACTTTGCGCTGTTTGAAAAGTATCCGCATTACATCTTCAATTTCACCGGAGCGAATCGATATCGCCTGATGAAAGAGTATTACCCTTCGGACTTTGAGCGGTTGAAGCATTACGTCGCCGCCGGGCGCTGGTTTCCCGCCGGCTCGTCGATGGAAGAAGGCGACGTCAACTCTCCCAACGCGGAATCGATCATTCGGCAGATACTCTATGGCAATAACTGGTTTCGCAAAGAGTTCGGGGTGGCCAGCGACGAATACATGCTGCCTGATTGTTTCGGATTCCCCGCGTCGCTGCCGAGCATTCTGGCGCATTCAGGTATCAAAGGTTTTTCTACGCAGAAGCTTTCCTCAGGATGGCAGCCGGCGCCACACGTCGGTGGGCCGGATTCACCCGAGAAAACTCCGGTGGGAATTCCCTTCAACGTGGGCCTCTGGGAAGGTCCCGATGGCAAGACAATCATTGCTGCTTTGAATCCCCTCGGCTATGGCAGCCAGGTTACCTATGACATTAGCAAGACTCCTCCACCTCCGCCCGGACCTGATCCTGCTTTAAGCGCCCAACAGAATCAGAACCGATCCAGAGGTCAGGAGGACTGGACACGGCGCATTCAAATAAACGGGAATCTGACGGGAATATTTGCTGACTATCATTACGTCGGCACCGGCGACGTGGGCGGCTCGCCGAATGAAAGCTCGGTGCGCCTGATGGAGGCAATCACCTCAAAGAGCAAGACGATCCTGCCTCCCCTGTTTCAGTTCGGCCCGGCGAGCACGACGCCATCCGGTCCGCTGGTAGCTGTCGGCGATGGTCCGGTCAAAGTCGTGTGGTCCAAAGCCGATCAGATGTTTCGGGACATCGAGAGCTGTTGCGCCACGGATCGCCTGCCTCGCTATAAGGGCGACCTCGAGCTGATCAATCACTCTGCCGGATCGCTTACTTCACAGGCTTATCAAAAGCGCTGGATGCGAAAGAACGAACTGTTGGCGGACGCGGCCGAGAAGGCTTCCGTCGCAGCAGACTGGCTGGGTGGCCGTCCCTACCCGCTGGAGCGTTTGAACAATGCCTGGACTTTGGTGATGGGCGGACAGTTTCACGATCTCTTGCCGGGCACGGCGACACCCAAAGCGTTCGAGTTCGCCTGGAACGACGATGTGATCGCGTTGAATCAATTTGCGGGAGTGCTTACCAGCGCGGCTGCCGCAGTGTCATCAACGCTCGACACCAACACCAAAGGAAACGCGATCGTTGTTTACAATCCGCTCAACATCGAGCGTGAAGATATCGTCGAAGCCACGGTCGCCTTTCATAATGATGTCGCGCCAAAGGCAGTTCGCGTCTACGGTCCGGACGGCAAGGAGGTCCCTGCGCAGTTCAATAGTGGCAAGGTCTTGTTCCTGGCCAGGGTGCCTGCAGTGGGCTTCGCGGTTTACAACGTCGAACCGGCCGAAGCCGGTAATTCATTCAGTGAGCTTAAGGCGACCGAGTCTTCACTCGAAAACAGCCGTTACCAAATAACGATCGACAAGCACGGAGACGTGTCGAGCATCTTTGATAAGCAGATCAGCCGCGAGCTTTTGTCCGCGCCCATCCGCCTGGCGATATCGACGGATAACCCGCGGCAGTGGCCGGCGTGGAACATGGACTTTGAGGACGAGCAAAGACCGCCCCGGGCCTTTGTGGGCGGCACGGTAAAGACAAGAGTTGTCGAGAACGGTCCTGCCCGCGTGGCTGTCGAGGTCCAGCGCGAAACCGAAGACTCCACGTTTGTGCAGAGGATCAGCGTGTCGGCCGGTGACGGCGGCAATCGCATCGAATTTCGCAATGTCATTGATTGGAAGACCAAAGGAGCGAACCTGAAAGCGACTTTTCCCTTCGCTGCCGCAAACAAACTCGCTACTTACAATTGGGACATCGGGACGGTGCAAAGACCGAACGCTGAAGAACGGCAATTCGAAGTTGCCTCGCATCAGTGGATCGACTTGACGGACCAGTCCAGCTCGTACGGCGCCACCGTACTCACTGACTGCAAGAACGGTTCTGATAAGCCTGATGACAAAACTCTGCGGCTGACACTCGTGCGCACGCCAGGAACGCGTGGCGGTTACGCCGATCAGGGAACCCAGGATCTGGGCCGGCATGAAATCGTTTTCGGTCTCGCCGGTCACGGAAATGGTTGGCGCGAAGCCGGAACTGACTGGCAGGCTTATCGTCTTAATCAGCCATTGATTGCTTTTGCGAGCTCGAAACATCCGGGCACGTCGGGCAAGAGTTTCTCGCTCTTGAAAATCAATAATGATCGCGTGCGTCTTCTGGCATTGAAGAAAGCCGAACTCACCAATGAAGTGATCGTGCGTATCGTCGAAATGAATGGTAAGCCGGCTGTGAATGTGCGGCTTAATTTTCCAGTGCCCATCCTCGCGGCCCGCGAAGTCAACGGACAGGAACAGCCGGTCGGACCATCAAAGTTAGAAGGCGGAGCGCTGGTAACTTCTCTGGGCGCTTATCAGCCGCGGACTTTCGCTGTTAAGCTCGCGGCGCCGAATACCAGGACGACTTTGATTCAATCTCAGCCCGTGACTTTGGACTACGAACTGTCGGTGGCATCGCGGCGAAATCGCCCGGCGGACGGCTGCTTTGATTGGGCCCCAAACAATCAGGGCGCATCACAGGGGAAGGCCCTCCCCGCGGAGATGTTGCCCCGCGAAATAAGTTTTGCCGGAATTCGTTTCAGGTTGGCGCCGGCTGATCTGGGCCAGCCCAACGCGATCACCGCGCATGGGCAGACGATTACCCTGCCGCCCGGTAAATACAATCGAGTTTATCTGCTGGCTGCCGCGGCCAACGGGGATCAGAAGGCCACCTTTCGTGTGGGCGCGAAGTCGGCAGACCTAAACATCCAGGATTGGACGGGCTTTGTTGGACAGTGGGACGATCGAATCTGGAAAGTGACCGAAGAGCAAATCGCGCAACGACCGGGCGCACCCGCGCCGCCGGCCGGAGCCCAACCACCGCGAACTCGCACGAACATCTATGGAGAGATGCTGGGACTGCGACCTGGTTTTATCAAGCGGGCCGACATCGCATGGTTTGCCTCGCATCGTAACGCCGCTGATGGCAGCGCGGAAGCTTATGCGTACTCTTATCTTTTCGCTTATGTGATCGATCTACCGGCCGGCGCGCGGACGCTGACCTTGCCGGATAATGAAAGGATTCGCATTCTGGCGATCACGGTGGCGGACGAGCCGGCCATAATCTCTCCAGCGCATCCGCTGTATGACACGCTGGATCGAAATTAGAACGATAATGAGGTCAGTACCGGGAGCGGTAGCGACCGGGTGGCTTCCGCACGGCCGGTGTGTTTGATGCGTTGAGACCCGGTCGCTACCGCTCTCGGTACTGACCTC
Source organism: Blastocatellia bacterium (assembly GCA_033850605.1). Lineage (GTDB taxonomy): Bacteria > Acidobacteriota > Blastocatellia > Pyrinomonadales > Pyrinomonadaceae > UBA11740. Next base: position 3,916 of record JAWWPL010000473.1, read on the forward strand.
ACTACGGCGATTTATCAGCAGACGTAGAGAAGACTTAATTGGACAAACACTATGAACTATCGACGATTTGGTCGTACCAATTGGAACGTCAGCGAAATCGGCTATGGCATGTGGGGCATGGGGAGCTGGACCGGCTCAGACGATGAAGAGTCGCTCGCGGCCCTGCAGCGAGCCGTCGATTTGGGCTGCAATTTTTTTGATACGGCCTGGGCCTATGGCGAGGGGCGCAGCGAGAAGTTGCTGGGTGAGGTGATTCGGGCTAACAGCGCCAAGCGGCTCTATACGGCCACCAAGATCCCACCAAAGAATCTCCAGTGGCCCAGCCGCCGCGGCTCAACTCTCGACGACTGCTTTCCTCCGGAACACATCGACCAGTACGTCCACAGCAGCCTGGAGAACGCTGGTCTGGATAGCTTCGATCTGGTCCAGTTCCACGTGTGGGAGGATGCCTGGGTCGAAGACGATCGCTGGGCGAAAAAGATGGACGAGCTTCGCAGTGCGGGATTAATTAAGGCCGTCGGCATCAGCATCAATCGTTGGGAGCCGTGGAACGCTGTGCGCACGGTCAAGAGCGGTCTGATCGATTCAGTGCAGGTGATCTATAACATCTTCGATCAGAATCCTGAGGACGATCTTTTTCCCGCGTGCGTCGAGATGGACACTGCCGTAATCGCCCGCGTGCCTTTTGACGAAGGCTCGCTGACGGGCACGCTCACGAAACAAAGCAAGTGGCCCGAGGGGGACTGGCGCAACATCTATTTCGTGCCTGAAAACCTAATTCCCAGTGTTGAGCGCGCCGACGCTCTCAAGCCGATTGCCGAGCGAGCTGGAATCAACATGCCTGAGATGGCTCTGCGATTCATTCTCGGAAATCCAGTGGTGAGCACAATTATCCCAGGGATGCGCAAGCACTCGCACGTCGCTTCCAACATAGCCGCCAGCGACGTCGGCAGGCTGTCCGATGATCTGTTGGCTGAACTCACAGAGCATCGGTGGGATCGGCAACCGGCGAAGTGGAGTAACTAATTGCTGGGAGCGCGGACGTACCGTCCGCACACGCGAGCAAAGCTCGCGTAAAGCCAGATCGGAAGATGTCACCTATGAATCATATTTTCGCGCTGACGCGCTCAGTGCGGGCGAGCCGCCCGCGCTCCCAACATGGCGCGCTCGCTATCACGTCTCCCTGCTTAATCACTTCAGCATTCACCATTCTCTGTTTCATTGCCATGCCGATCGCCGCGCATGCCCAGGTCAAGGTTACTTTCGATCACAACCCAAACGCCGCCGCCACCCGTGCGTTCAAGTTCAAGAACGTTCCCTCACCCGCAAAGGATGACGCAGCCACGAAGGCCAAACTCTTGCTGGTTGAAGGCGAGGCTGATGCGAATGGCGCCGATCTCAATGCGCTCACTGACGGTGCGCTGCCCACTGAAGAAGATCAACCGGCGGCGAACTTTTTTTGGAACGCCGGCACGGGCGGCGGACGCTTTCAGATGGATCTCGGAAACATGATCGAGATCGCGCAGGTCAACACGTATTCATGGCACCCGAACACGCGCGGGCCACAGGTATACCGCCTCTGGGCCAGTGATGGCGCTGCTGCTAACTTCACTCCCGCGCCTAAAACGAAAGTAGATCTCGCTGCCACCGGCTGGAAGCTGATTACGGTTGTCGACACCCGTTCGAAGGAGGGTGACGACGGCGGTCAGTTCGGCGTCAGCATCACAGATGCGCAGGGCAGCCTGGGCAAGTTCCGCTACCTGTTATTCGATTGTTACGTGACCGAAACGGCAGATGAGTTCGGCAACACCTTCTATAGCGAAATCGATGTGATAGCAAAGCGGTGAACGATCCACGAAATCACGCAAACTGCGTGAAGATTTCGAGTCTTTTCGTGCGGTTTCGTGATCGTCCTATGCGGAGCGGCAATCTCTCAAAATAGGAGGGCACCGAGAAGGTCAGACCTGAAGAGATACCCGGTTATCGGCGAAAATGCTGACAAAAACAGCGAATCCGATCCCTCAAAGCATTAGCCTCCTTGCACCCGTCCTCCACCCGTGGCGAGGCCGCATTTCGTCTCCGCTCACATTTTTCCTCAAATAAGGGTTTACAGATTCCCACTGGCTAAGTATAAATACTATGAAAGCAACGTCCCCCCGGGCGTTTCTCTTCCCCCTAAAATGAGATATTCCCCCCGCTTAGTGCGTGGATCGCCTGCGTTCGCCAGCAGTGTCTCCCTTCGCCGGCGTCGAGCTGTCCAAAAAAGCTGTGCCGAACTCTTCCGAATGAAACTGAACCTTCGAAAGGGAAATCAATGAGAACCCAAACCGTCAAATCTGACTCATTAAATACAAAACTGCTTTTGAAAACTTTACTGGCCTTTAAGAAGGGTGACTTTTCCGCTCGCTTACCCGGCGACTGGACCGGAGAGGCCGGCAAGATTGCCGATACTTTCAACGACATCATCGAGCTAAGCGACCGCACGGCGCGCGAGTTGGAACGCGTCAGTCGCGTGGTGGGTAAAGAGGGTAAGATTATGCACCGCGCGGCCGTGCCCCAGGCGGCCGGTTCCTGGCTCAGGTTGGTGGACTCGACCAACCTGCTCATTGATGACATGGCCCGCCCCACCAGTGAAATGGCGCGCGTGATCGGCGCCGTGGCCAACGGTGATTTGTCAGAACGGATGGCCCTCGAGGTGGAGAACAGACCATTGAAGGGCGAGTTCCTGCGCACTGTAAAGATCGTCAACTCGATGGTCGACCAGCTGGGATCGTTTGCCTCGGAAGTAACCCGCGTGGCCCGCGAAGTTGGTACCGAAGGAAAGCTTGGCGGCGAAGCCAAGGTCAAAGGCGTGGCCGGAACCTGGAAGGACCTGACCGATAGCGTTAACTCAATGGCCAGCAACTTGACCAGTCAGGTAAGAAACATCGCCGAGGTAACCACGGCCGTAGCCAACGGCGACCTCTCAAAGAAAATTACGGTGGACGTCAAGGGCGAAATCCTGGAACTGAAGAACACCATCAATACGATGGTGGACCAATTGAACTCGTTCGCATCAGAAGTGACCCGCGTAGCGCGTGAAGTCGGTACCGAAGGAAAGCTGGGCGGCCAGGCGCAGGTTATCGGTGTGGCCGGAACCTGGAAGGACCTGACCGACAACGTCAACTTCATGGCCGGCAATCTCACCGGGCAGGTCCGCAATATCGCCGAAGTCACGACCGCCGTGGCCAACGGCGACCTTTCCAAGAAAATTACCGTCGACGTCAAGGGAGAAATTCTGGAGTTGAAGAACACCATCAACACGATGGTGGACCAATTGAACTCGTTCGCTTCGGAAGTGACGCGTGTGGCGCGCGAGGTCGGTACTGAAGGAAAGCTGGGCGGCCAGGCGCAAGTGATGGGCGTGGCCGGGACGTGGAAAGACTTAACCGACAACGTGAATTTCATGGCCGGCAATCTCACCGGCCAGGTCCGCAACATCGCAGAAGTCACGACCGCCGTGGCTAACGGCGACCTTTCCAAGAAAATCACCGTGGACGTGAAGGGCGAAATCCTTGAACTCAAAGACACGATCAATACGATGGTGGATCAGCTCAACGCTTTCGCTTCGGAAGTGACGCGTGTGGCGCGCGAAGTCGGTTCGGAAGGAAAGCTCGGCGGCCAGGCTGAGGTGAAGGGTGTCGCCGGAACCTGGAAGGACCTGACTGACAGTGTGAACCTAATGGCCGGCAACCTGACCGGCCAGGTGCGTAATATCGCCGAGGTAACGACGGCCGTGGCCAACGGCGATCTTTCCAAGAAGATTACGGTGGACGTCAAAGGCGAGATCCTCGAACTAAAGAACACCATCAACACCATGGTGGATCAGCTGAACGGTTTCGCCTCGGAAGTCACGCGTGTGGCGCGCGAGGTAGGAACGGAAGGTGAACTGGGCGGCCAGGCCGACGTGAAGGGCGTCGCTGGAACGTGGAAGGATCTTACCGATAGTGTGAACTCAATGGCCGGCAACCTGACCGCCCAGGTACGCAACATCGCCGAAGTAACGACGGCGGTGGCCAACGGGGACTTGTCAAAGAAGATCACCGTGGACGTGAAGGGCGAGATCCTGGAATTGAAGAACACCATTAACACGATGGTGGATCAACTGAGCTCGTTCGCTTCGGAAGTAACCCGCGTGGCCAGAGAGGTTGGTACTGAAGGCCGGCTGGGCGGCCAGGCGCAGGTGATGGACGTCGCCGGAACCTGGAAGGATCTAACCGACAACGTGAACTTCATGGCCGGCAATCTTACCGGTCAGGTCCGTAACATTGCTGAAGTAACCACGGCCGTGGCCAACGGCGACTTATCAAAGAAGATCACGGTAGACGTGAAGGGCGAAATTCTCGAACTGAAGAACACTATCAACACGATGGTGGATCAGTTGAACTCTTTCGCTTCGGAAGTAACGCGCGTGGCCCGCGAAGTCGGTACCGAAGGAAAGTTGGGCGGCCAGGCCGACGTGCCGGGAGTAGCCGGAACCTGGAAGGACCTTACCGACAATGTGAATTCCATGGCCAGTAACCTGACGGGACAGGTTCGTAACATCGCTGAGGTAACTACCGCGGTGGCCAACGGCGACTTGTCAAAGAAGATCACCGTGGACGTGAAGGGTGAGATTCTCGAATTGAAGAACACCATCAACACGATGGTTGACCAGTTGAATTCGTTCGCTTCGGAAGTAACCCGTGTGGCCCGCGAAGTCGGTACTGAAGGAAAGCTGGGCGGCCAAGCCGACGTGCGAGGCGTCGCCGGAACCTGGGAAGACCTAACGGATAACGTGAATTCGATGGCCAGTAACCTGACCGATCAGGTGCGCGGTATTGCACGCGTAGTTACCGCGGTGGCCAACGGAGATCTGAAACGGAAACTGACGGTAGAAGCCAAGGGCGAAATCGCCGAACTCGCTGACACCATCAACAACATGACGGACACCCTGGCGACGTTCGCCGATCAGGTAACGTCAGTCGCCCGCGAAGTCGGCGTCGAAGGGAAACTTGGCGGCCAGGCTAACGTGCCGGGTGCCGCCGGTACGTGGCGCGACCTGACCGACAACGTGAACGGCCTCGCGGCCAACCTGACTAACCAGGTGCGCGCTATCGCTGAAGTGTCGACGGCTGTGACCAAGGGCGACCTGACGCGATCGATTACGGTGGAAGCGCAGGGCGAGGTCGCGGCGTTGAAGGACAACATCAACGAGATGATTCTTAATCTCAAAGACACTACCCAAAAGAACACTGAACAGGATTGGCTCAAGACCAATCTCGCTCGATTCACAAGAATGCTGCAAGGACAGCGCGACATGAAGACCGTCGCCCAGATGGTATTGTCTGAGCTGGCTCCTCTGGTAAACGCGCAACAAGGCGTCTTCTACGTAAATCAAAGCGACAACGGCCAGCCGGTGATGAAACTGATGGGCGGATACGCCTATAGCAAACGCAAGAACCTGGCAAATGAATTTCATGCCGGTGAAGGACTGGTCGGCCAATGCACTCTGGAGCGCGAACGAATTCTGGTAACGAACGTTCCCGGCAATTACGTGCACGTCAGTTCGGGCCTGGGCGAGGCGCCACCCAACAATATCGTGGTGCTGCCGGTGCTGTTCGAAGGTGAAGCCAAAGCCGTGATCGAGCTCTCGACCTTTCACACTTTCAGCGACACGCACCTGACCTTTCTCGATCAGTTAACAGAAAGTATCGGCATCGTGCTCAACACGATCGAGGCCAACACTCGTACTGAAGATCTGCTGCAACAGTCACAATCACTCGCCGCCGAGCTGCAAAGCCAGCAGGACGAGCTGAAGAAGACGAATGAACAACTCGAACAGCAGGCTGAGTCCCTGCGTGAGTCTGAAGACCTGCTTAAGAGTCAGCAGGAAGAGCTGCAACAAACCAACGAAGAGTTGCAGGAAAAGGCAGAACTACTGGCGCGGCAGAAGGCGGAGGTCGAAGCCAAGAACCGCGAAGTAGAAGAAGCGCGCTGGGAGATGGAAGAGAAAGCCGAACAGCTGGCTTTGACTTCCAAGTACAAATCGGAGTTTCTGGCCAACATGTCGCACGAGCTGCGCACTCCGCTTAACAGCATGTTAATTCTGTCGCGCCAGCTGGCCGAAAATGGCGAAGATAATCTGAGCGACAAACAGGTCCAGTTTGCCGAGACAATTCACTCCTCGGGATCCGATCTGCTCACCCTGATCAACGACATCCTGGATCTGTCGAAGATCGAATCGGGCATGATGGGCATCGAAGTTTCCGATGTGTCAATCAACGACATCACCGACCAACTCGAACGCAGCTTCCATCAACTGGCCCAGGATAAGAACCTCGACTTCTTCATTGAGCGGGGCGAGAACCTGGATCAGACCGTGGTGACGGACGATAAGCGCTTGCAGCAAATACTGATGAACTTGCTTTCAAACGCTTTCAAATTCACTAAGGAAGGCAACGTGGTGCTGAAGATTGTTCCGGCCCCCAAAGGCGAGAAGTACGATCTGGAATCGCTTAATCGCGCCGACGAAGTGCTTGCCTTTATGGTGACGGATACCGGGATTGGCATTCCGGCTGAAAAGCAGCGGATTATTTTCGAGGCCTTCCAGCAGGCTGACGGAACCACGAACCGCAAATACGGCGGTACGGGTCTCGGTCTGTCGATCAGCCGTGAAATTGCCCGGCTGCTGGGAGGTGAGATTCGAGTGACCAGCATGCCCGGCGAGGGCAGCACCTTCACGCTTTATCTGCCGCGCACTTACGAAGCGTCCCGGGCAGTTGCCCCTCCCACAAGCAAGAACTCTCGGCGCAACTACAAAATGATCGAAGCCGCCTGGACGCCGGCTGAGACTTTCGATCGGGAGCTGGCTCTACTGTCGAGCGACTCGCCGGCGATCCTCGACGATCGCAACGAAATCGAAGAGGGAGATCGGGTCGTGCTGATCGTGGAAGATGACCTGAACTTTGCCAGGATTCTTCTGGACATAACCCGCAAGACAGGGTTCAAGGGGTTAGTTGCCAACACGGGGAACATGGCGCTGGCACTGGCGCACAAATACAACCCTTCGGCCATTACCCTGGATATCCGTTTACCGGATCGGGACGGTTGGACGGTGCTGGATCGTTTGAAACACGACTCTCGCACCAAACACATTCCGGTCCATATCATCACCGTCGAAGAACATCGACGGCGGGCCCTGCGGCAGGGCGCGATCGCCCACGTGCAAAAGCCCGTCAGCAACGAAGACCTGAACGTTACCTTTGACACTATCGCCGCATTCGCGAAGCGCAGCGCCCGAAAACTTCTCGTGGTGGAAGATGACGACATCCAGCGCATGAGTGTCGTTGAATTAATCGGCAACGGCGACGTCAAAACCACTGCGGTGGCAACCGGGGCGGAAGCCCTGCGCAAACTGGAGCATGAAAAGTTTGACTGCCTGGTGCTCGATCTCAAACTGCCCGACATGACCGGCTTTGAATTGATCGAGAAGTTGCAAACCAACGGTCGATCGGATCTGCCCATCATCGTCTATACGGGAAAGGAGCTCACGCGCAAAGAAGAGCTTCATCTGAAACGAGTGGCCACGTCGATAATCATCAAAGAAGCCGACTCACCTGAACGCCTTTTGGCCGAAACGGCGATTTTCCTGCATCGGGTCGAGGCAAATTTGCCTGAATCAAAGCGTCGCATGATCGAGCAGCTTAATCGAAAGGATCCGGTGCTGGCCGGCCGCAAAGTGCTGATCGTAGATGACGACGTGCGGAACATTTTTGCGCTTACCAGTGCGCTGGAGGCGTACAACATGCAAGTGGTTCACGCTGAGAATGGCCAGCAGGGTATTGACTTACTGAAAGCCACTCCCGGTATTGAAGCCGTACTGATGGACATCATGATGCCGGAAATGGATGGCTATGAAGCGATCAGCGCTATCCGTGATATGGATGAGTTCAAATCGCTTCCCATCATCGCTTTGACCGCCAAGGCGATGAAGGCAGACCGCGATCACTGTCTGGAGGTGGGGGCCTCCGACTATATTTCCAAACCGCTGGACATCAATCAGTTGCTCTCGCTGTTGCGCGTCTGGCTTTATCGACAGGATTAAGGCTTGTGAAGAATTCACCGAATTCACCCGACGAACAGCCCATCAATATCCTGATGGTCGACGACAGCGCCACAAATTTACTGGCGCTCGAGTCTATCCTGAAGACCCCGGACAGAAATCTGGTCCGGGCGTCGTCGGGCGAGGAGGCCCTACGTTATCTCCTCGATAACGAAGCGGCCGTCGTTTTGCTGGATGTCTATATGCCGGGTATCGATGGTCTGGAAACGGCGGAACTGATCCGCAGCCGGGAGAAATCGAGTGACATCCCGATTATCTTTTTAACGGCGAACAGCACCGGTGTCAGTCATCTCAGCCGCGGATATTCGCTCGGGGCGGTAGATTACATCGTCAAGCCGGTCGACCCGGATATCTTGCGATCGAAGGTGGCCGTCTTCGTCGAACTCTTCAAAAAGAATCAGGAAATTCAGCAGCAGGCGGCGCTGCTCGAAGAAAAGAACCGCGAACTGGAGAATGCCAATCTGGCTCGGCTGAACATGCTGATCGACCTGGGGCAGGAACTGGCTGCTGAGACTGATCCCACCCGGGTGCTGGCAAAGTTTTGTCACTCGGCCCGCCGCATCGTCGGAGCCGGGGAAGCCGCGGTGGGCATGTTGGACAACGACGGCAAGGCACTCCGTTATTTCTTTCACTGCACCGCCGATAACGAGAGTGTTTCGCCCATCGCAATTCCGCCGGAAGCGCTGCGCGCCATCGAGTACGTCGTCGCCGAAGAACGAGCACTGCGTTTGACTGAGTCGGACGATTTGTTATTTGACACGCAGGCCGGCGAGGGCGCGGTACAAACATTCCTGGGCGCGCCAATCCTCTCGCCGGTGGGAGTGACGGGCTGGTTGTATTTGCTTAACAAGAACGACGACAACGATTTCACCGAAGCCGATGAGCGGTTGGCCGCCACGCTGGCCACTCAGGTCGCCGTCGCTTACGAGAACGCCAGACTGTATACCGAGGCGCAGAATCACGCGACCGAACTGAGACTCGAAGTAGCTGAGCGAAAGCAGGCCGAAGAAGAGCGCGCGCAAATGCTGATTCGCGAGCAGGCCGCGCGGGCTGAAGCTGAAACCGCCAATCGCACCAAGGATGAGTTTCTGGCGACACTCTCGCACGAGTTACGGACTCCACTGACGGCCATTCTGGGTTGGAGTCATTTGCTGCGCATGAACAAACTCCGCGAACCGCAATTCGTTCATGCGCTGGAGACGATCGAGCGCAACGCTCGCTCTCAATCGCAATTGATAGACGATTTGCTGGATGTCTCGCGCATTGTCACCGGCAAGCTGCAAATCGAATTCTCGACCGTTAACCTGGCTGGGGTGATCGAGGCTGCGGTCGAATCAGTGCATCCGGCGCTGGCCGCAAAAGAGCTCAAACTGGAAACCATAGTAGAATCCGATTTCCGCGTGTTGGGAGACGCCAACCGGCTACAGCAAATCTTCTGGAACCTCTTCACCAATGCTATCAAGTTCACGCCCAAAGGCGGACAGATCGCAATCAAAGCTGAGCGTAAAGACTCTGAGATCAGGATCCAGGTTACCGACACCGGCATCGGCATTACTGAGGAATTCCTGCCTTACATTTTCGATCGCTTCCGGCAGGCTGATGGTTCTACCACGCGGGCGCAGGGTGGACTCGGGCTGGGGCTGGCAATCGTACGGCACCTGGTTGAAGCGCACCGCGGCAAGGTTGAAGTGGAGAGTGCCGGGGCACAATGCGGCTGCACTTTCACCGTTAGTTTTCCCATCGCCGTCACCGTAACCGATCATTCGAGCGGCAATGGCGAGTCCCGGCAACTCGCGGATGAAGAGCTGCTGGTGAAATCACCTAGAATCCTGGACGGCGTGAAAATCCTGGTTGTTGATGATGACCCTGACACGCGCGATTTGGTGACTACGATCCTGACGCGCTGCGGCAGCGAAGTGCGCTCCAGCGAATCGGCCGCCGACGCCTTGCTGACATTTCAGGAATGGCATCCGGATCTATTGGTGAGCGACATTGGCATGCCGCACGTCGATGGCTATGGCTTAATCAGGAAATTGCGAAAGCTGAAATCGAAGCGAGCCAGACAGATTCCGGCGCTCGCGCTAACCGCTTACGCCACTGACGAAGATCGATCGCTGGCGCTGTCGGCCGGATTTCAAATGCATCTCTCCAAACCAATCGAGCCGGAAAGCCTGGTGAGTTCGATCGCCGCGGCCCTCGGCCGCCAGTCCTCGTCCTAATGGAAAGAGCGTAAGAGGCCCGACTGTCAGGGAGGGCTCCTTCATTCAACCGGGCCCTCCCTCACGGTCGGGCTTCTGATACTTGAAAGACAGAGTCTAGCCTGCCCTTGGTAGAGCCGGCCTGGGCACATTCGTAAGGGCGGCGCGCGCCATCGGCTGGTCAGCATTTCGAGCTACGCTTTCTTCCTTTCCTTCCGGGACCGCCTGGATCGGCCTAAGAGTTCGCGCGACCAACACTGGACAGGGCGACTGACGTAGCACTCGATCCACGTTTGATCCAAATAGCGTGAGCATGCCAAAACCCGCTCCGTGTGCGCCTATGCAAATAAGATCGATCTGGTTTCTTTGCGCATAATTCAAAATCTCGCGATAGGCCTTGCCTTCACTGACAGCGTGCTTAACCGAGCACCACAGGTGGGCGTCAGCGGGCACAGCTCTGTGCAAGCGGCGCGCGGCTTTGTGATAAGGCCCTTCATTGCCCAACGGATACCAGGCGATCTCTGTTTCATCCAGGGAAAAGCGCGGCAGTACATGCAGGAGATGCAACTCTGATTGATACTCCTGCGCGAACGTCAGAGCATATTTCAGCGCCAGCTCAGAATGATCGGAAAAGTCATAGGCCACCAGCACTCGCTTTAGATTGATCTCGCGGGCCTCCGGCCCTACCCATTCACGCTCGTCAGCGTGCGTCACTATTACCGAGCACGGCGCTGAGCGGCTGACCGATTCCGCTGTCGAACCCATCAGTGCCGCCCGATGCGGCCTGCGCCGTGAGCGCATTACGATCAGATCCACCTTGCGCTCTGATGCCTGATCGATAATTGCATTGCCCGGATCGACGTCTTCAACCACGACGCCTTCCCACTTCAGCTTTGTCAGATCCGCGGTTTCCAGATAGGGAATCAGCGACTGTTCGAGTAGAGCCCTCGCCTCAGGATCCCCCAATTTCGGAACGGTGTCCCCAGGCCGGCAATGAAAAACAATGAGCTTCGCGTCGTAGGCGCGCGTCAGAGCCAGGGCATACCGCAAGGCTTCGTCCGATTCATTGGAAAGATCGGTTGGACATAGAATGCGCTTAATGATCATAGCTTTGGTTGGGATTGCTGCCCGGCTCCTTGCGATTGTCATTTCAGCAACGACTGTGCCGGGACTATTTCTCTCTCTTACCAGCAAAAACGGCGCAAGGGCCGAGAGGGACTGCGAAAAGTTTCCCAACCAAAGGGAGAAAGGCCGCAGCGCTAATAGGGCGTTTCTTCAAACTTAGTTAATTATGAAGGCGCCAGTTTCGTAATAGGCCTTGCTCGCTTCGTGGCAGAAGGCTCGGGCTCTGACATCATGGAAAACAATATCACCACCCTCATCAGGCACCGCGAGCACTTGCCGCCAGCGACCTCGATCGCAAAAACTCCCGCGCGTTTCAAACAGTTGAAGCACATGATCGGCAACACGCCACTGCTCGCCATACGCTTTGCCTTTCGGGGCGAGCAGCGCGTCATCTATGCCAAGGCCGAGCACCTGAACATGACCGGCAGCATCAAGGATCGCATGGCCTTTCATATCCTTAAGCGGGCCTATCAGGAAAATCACATCAAGCCCGGTGACACAATTGCCGAAGCGACCAGCGGGAATACGGGGATATCGTTTGCTGCGATTGGCCGGGCCCTGGGCCATCAGGTTTCAATCTTCATGCCCGACTGGATGAGCGAGGAACGGGTGGCTTTAATCAAGAGCCTGGGCGCAAAGATCGTTCAGGTCCGCCGCGATCAGGGTGGATTCCTCGGCAGCATCCGCTTAACCGAAGAAATGGCGGAACACGACCGAAATGTTTTTTTGCCCGCTCAGTTTGCGAATGCCGCAAACGTCGAAGCACATGAAAAGACCACCGGCCCTGAGATTTGGTGGCAGCTTTTTTATCATTCGATCAGACCCGATGCCTTCATAGCGGGCGTGGGCACGGGCGGTACCATCATGGGGGTAGGAAGATTCCTGCGCCGGCACAATCCAATGATCAAAGTGCATCCGCTTCAACCGGCAGAATCACCTACGCTTTCGATTGGCCGCAAGGTAGGCCGGCACCGGATCCAGGGAATCTCTGACGAGTTCG